>CAIWVW010000006.1 GCA_903916255.1 uncultured Bacteroidota bacterium | reverse complement strand
TTTGGAAGTGCAATTGGCTTATAATGATTTAAGCCCGTCCATGCTTTCACCATTAATAACTTCCGGCAGCGGGAATCTATTTCTTCCTGGCTTATTTCCCCTTTTTCCATTGCATGTTTTATTTCCTCTATCGCTTTCGGAACATTTTCAGAAAAAAGCAATACATCATTACCGGCCAGCAGGGCTTTCACATCTACTATTCCCGGAGGATAAAATTTTGCAACGCCTTGCATATTCAGCGCATCGGTAAATATCAATCCCTGAAAACCCAGTTTCTTTTTCAATAAACTATCCACTATTTTAGTAGAAAGTGTAGAAGCCCGGTTGGGTGTCGAATCGAGCGCAGGGATATATAAATGCGCCACCATCGTGCTTCCCATGCCGTTGTTAAAAACCTTTTCAAATGGGTAAAACTCCAGTGTGTCAAGCCTGCTGATGGGATAATCTACAACCGGTAATGACAAATGCGAATCTGTTTTAGTATCCCCGTGCCCCGGAAAATGCTTGGCGCAGGCAAGCACATTTTCGCTTTGCAAGCCGTTCATATAGGCAAGCCCCAATTCAGTTACATGTGTTTTTTCTTCCCCGAAGGAACGCATCCCTATTACAGGATTATCAGGGTTATCATTAATATCAACCACAGGGGCAAAATCTACCTGAACACCCAAACGCTTGCATTCTGTTGCAATTTCTGCACCCATTTTAAAAACCAGAGATGTATCATTCGTTGCACCCAATGCCATTTGATAAGGGAACCGCGGAACACTATCCAGCCGCATGGCAAGCCCCCACTCCGCATCCATCCCAATTAACATTGGAACTGTTGAAAGCGATTGATAGTAGTTACAAAGTTCAGCTTGCTTTGCAGGCGAACCTTTAAAAAATATCAGTCCGCCAATTTTTTGTTCGTTAATAAGCTTAGCGAGTTTTTCTCTGTCCTCTTTATGTTTAGCAGCCGTATCAGAATATGCAGCCACCATAAACAATTGGCCAATGCGTTCATCGGGGCTCAATGTTTTGATAACCGAATCGGCCCAATGTTCACAAGAAGAATTTTGGAAAGGCGGCAGAATTTGAGCAACCCCAGTTGTTCCGCTGAATATAAAACCGGTAAATACAATAATTTTAAAACAGAATATTCTCATATCCTGCGAAGGTATTTAGTAAACTTTTGCAAATTTTCTGGTCACCTTACTATTTATTAACAAGAATAAAAAAAGCCCTAACGTTTATAGTCAGGGCTTTTTTTAAATATTTGCATGTTTATTGCTTTATAAACTTTGCATAGTATTCCGATTTGGGAGTTGTAACCCTTACAAAATACATTCCGGAAGCAATACCCGAAACATTGATAGTTATTGCACTTCCGGCAAGGGCGTTAACTGAGCGGCTACTGATAATCCTTCCGGTAACATCAGAAATATCAATCTGAGCATCCCCACTAATAGCTTTTTCAAATTCAAGTGTGATGGCATTATTGGCAGGATTTGGATATAAACTTATCCCGTTGTTAACAGAAATACTTTGGATTCCTTCGCAAATAACCACATATAATGTATCTGTTGCAATTCCCTTACATCCAAATTTATTGGTATCCGTATAGGTTATTATATACATACCAACACTATCCGGAATGATATGGTTTCCACCAATAATTTTAGGCCCGCTATACGTACCGCCACCGGGGGTACCACCGCCCAAAATAAATGCCTGAGCTATTTCACATATGGTATCTTTTGAAACTCCATTAATTGTAATATCCAGGCCAACACTAGGGGGCTGAACAACCTTTACCATATAGCATGAATCTTTAGAGCATACGCCATTGCTTACAGTAACACTGTAGCAAGTGGCTGAAGCTGGGCTGACAATTATGGATGAGGTTGTTTCCCCATCACTCCAAGCATAGCTTGTACCACCGGATACGGAAATAGTGGTAGTATCGCCGGCGCAAACAGTATCTTTTCCTGAAAAAACAGGAACAGGCGGTGGCACTACATCTATATAGGTTGTTTTGGTAATACTGTCAGAGCCTCCGGCATTTGTAGCTTTTAATTTCACCGTATAATATCCGGGCGTTGAATAAACCACTTTAGGGTTTTGCAGCGCAGAAATGGCAGGATTGCCCCCGGTAAAAGTCCACGCCCAACTTGTTGGCGTGTTAGTTGATTGGTCGGTAAATTGGAGGGTATCACCAACACAAACTTCCGTATCATTAACGGTAAAACCTGCTATCGGAGGAGCCGTTCCGGCAATACCACTTAAAATAATACTATCTATGGCAAAAGAAGGGTCAGTACCTATTCCGTTCCCGTCATTGGTCCATTTGAAACCAATCTGCACATTCGGGTTATTATTAGCGCTGGCCGGAAGCGAAACTGTATAATAGGTCCATGTTCCTTGAGGTGAACAACTGCTATTATTCGTAATAGGAGTAGCCGCTAAAAATGACCATGACGTTCCATCAAAGAAATTTACAGTATCATCATCATGTCCGGCCTCGCCATCCTGAATATAATTAAAAGAAAGTATAATGCTTGTTTCCGCAGTACAGTTAATAACCGGAGACACGATACTTTTACTGGTAACAACTTTTGGGCTGTTGGAAGCATCGTAAGAAGCCCCGCAATCGCCATTCGGGCAAAGTATAGATGCAGGTGAACCTTTAACATTTCCAACATGTGCAGTTGCATGGGTTCCGGTACCTGAACCACATTGCCCACGGCCCATTCCCTGTTCGGTATAGCTGAAATACCAATCATTTGATTTGGTTCCATTGCTGGCAGCAACCGAATCAATTGTCCATGTGCCATTGGGTCCGGTGTATGTATGGCATAACTTGGCACAAGTGGTTCCGGTCCAGTTTTCAATCCAAAACTGTGTTTGGGCGTTAGTGCAGAATGAAAAAGAAATAAAAACTCCCGTTACTAAACGTGTAATTTTCTTCATGGTGATAATTTTATTGAAATATCACACAAATATATAAATAAGGCTGAATCATTTTACTTGTGATATACATTTATCGTCCACATATAACCTTTCAAATCCGTACTATTCGCTGCACCTGTTTTTGATGTCTTTCAAAATGGGCCTGCATAAAATCAAGCATTTGAAATATGTTAATCCTGCCTATTGCCGGTTGCTTAAAAACATTCTTATGCAGCATATCATCCGGCAATGAATTTAAAAGTTCTTTTAATTTGTTGCGGGTTTCATTCCATTCTGAAACTATATTGTTATAATCTACCTTTTCTGGAACATCGCCAAGCACATTTACAGGCGCTTTTAAGCCAAATGGCAATACAAAAATCAGTTTTAAACCCACCATTCTTAAAAATTCCTTCAATCCGGTTTTTTTAAGATTATTGACATCCAATCGTTTTTTGCTTACATAAATTGTAGAAAATTTCTCGGCTGTATTTAAATGAAAGAAAATTTGGGAAACCGACCATTTTCCAATATGGGGCGGGGTTTCTAATTTCACCTGCGGGATATTCTTTAAGGTTTTGATAAGCCTGATTCGGGAATCTTCCAGTTTTAAAAACTTTTTATTTACTGCTTCATTCACTTGCGTTACTTTCAAACAAAGATAGCCTAAAAAGCAAAACCCTGAAACGAATAATCGTTTCAGGGTTTTGAATTGGGAAACCCAATAAGCTTAGTGGTTCTTAATTTCTTTGCTTACGTGGTTTTCCTGGTGGTTAATGTGCTTTTGTTCGGCTTTTGTAATGTGTCCGCCGTTAGCAGCAGCATCTCTCTTCTCTTCTTTGCGGATAGCATGGTCCTGGGCATGGATTTTTGCAGCTTCGCCTTTCGACATTTTACCATCGGCAACCTTATTGTCGACACGCGCATTTTGGTTTTGCAGGCGGCTGTTTACTTGCGCCCTGCGGGGATGGGTTTTGTCGAAATTGTTTGGTGTGGAAGCTGGGGCTGCTGGAGCAGCTTGAGCAAACATTGTTGTTGAAATGAATCCTAAAGCTACAATTGTAGCAGCAGTTAAAAATTTGTTTGTTTTCATGACAGTTTTGTTAATGATTATGATGCAATACTACTACCCAAAAATGAAGGGTTTATGAAGTCTTAAAAATTAAAATGGGGAATACTCCTTTACAGGTCCCTTACAAGCCTGAATCCAGTATATTTATTCTTTTGGGCAGGTTCAAGCTGACCGCGTGATACTACCATACATCCTTCATCTAAACTTGAAAACTCTCCGCCCCGAAGCACCTTCCATATCCCTTTTACGGGCCCCTGCGGGTTATCAGAAGGGCTATTTTTGTAATAATACATTTCGAACCAGTCGGAGCACCATTCCCAAACATTGCCAGACATGTCATAAAGCCCAAGTTCATTCGGCTTTTTAGTATCTACAGGGTGGCTTTTAGCATACGAGTTATCCTGAAACCAGCAAACCTCATTTTCATTATTGCTTCCGCTATATTTATAGCCATGCCCTTTGTTACCTCCGCCTGCGGCATATTCAAATTCTGCTTCTGTAGGCAAACGGTAATGCTCTTTCGTTAGGGTATTTAATTTTGTAATGAATTTTTGGGCATCATACCATGTAACATTTTCTACCGGGCAGGTATAGCAATCCTTATGTATGGAAGGATTTGTATCCATTACGGATGACCAAAGCGCCTGCGTAACTTCGGAGTTCAGGATATAGAAACTTTTTAACGTTACTTTGTGTCGAGGCTTCTCTATTTCTCCGCCTTCCACATCCGAACTATCAGGCAGCCCCATTTCAAAAACTCCACCTTTTACAAAAACAAAATCAGAATCTAAATTAAGAATGCTTACAGCCATCAGGGAATCTTTCCAGTGCCTGTTTTCTTCAGTACGGGGTTGAACGTTTTGGGCTTTAGAAAATCCATACATTGAAAAACAAAAATAAAAAACGAGCAGCCTTTTTAATTTCATTCCAATTATTTGTGCAAAGCTAAAAAAATTGGAGTTTAGCGTTGCATCACAAAAATGAATTACGTATCCAAACCCTTTCCATGTATCTTTGTGGAAAAACCAACTGAATTGCCTCTTCTTTTAAGTATATTTACTTTTCTGTCCACCCTACTGGGTGGCCTTTTAGCTATTCGCTTCAAAAACAAACTGGGGCTTATATTAGGCTTCAGCGCCGGGGCAGTAATCGGGGTAGTGTTTTTTGACTTGCTGCCCGAATCCTTTTCGCTGGGTGAAAATAAGTTTACTGTAAGCACTATCAGCAGTGTTGTAGTCGCCGGTTTTTTATTCTACATGCTGCTGGACAGGCTTTCGGTTCTGCATACTCATCAACATGGAAATAATAATAACCACCGGGGAAAACTGGGTGCAAGCAGCCTTTCCATTCACAGTTTTTTAGATGGAGTAGCCATTGGGGTAGCTTTTCAGGTTTCCATACCAATAGGAATCCTGATTGCAGTGGCAGTAATAGCTCATGATTTTGCCGATGGGGTTAATACCGTAAGTGTAATTTTAAAAGATGGAGGCGAAAACAAATTAGCCTACCGTTGGTTATTTATTGATGCCGCAGCACCTATTTTAGGTGTTGTTTCTACCATGCTGTTTAAAATACCTGATACTGCATTCAGTATTTTGCTGGCCATATTTTCGGGATTCTTTTTGTATATCGGAGCCAGTGATTTATTACCTGAAAGTGGTGAAAAACACCCGGGCTTCTCTGTAACTATCATGACTATTTTAGGTGTTGGGCTGCTTTATTTTGCCACCATGCTTGCCAAAATATAACTTAATGAATAAGCTTGTAACATTTTAAAAGAGTAATCCGTCCTACGTCAAAATCAGCACAAATACGAATAAATGTTTAAATATGTTAATCTTCATATCTGCTAATAATAATTATTCTACATTTGAGAAATCTTATACAAAAAAAAATCACACCTATGAAAAAAAACCTCATCCTTCTAAGCGCCCTATTAGCTGTTTCTGCCTTCACAAAAGCTCAGACAGCCGACGAAATAATAAATAAAAACATTACTGCAATGGGCGGAATGGATAAGCTTAACTCCATTAAAACCATTTATGAAGAAGACAGCCTGAATGCAGGAGCGATGAAAATACCGGTGAAACTATGGCAAGTGGCCAATAAATCTCAACGAGTTGAATTTTCAGTGGGTGGTATGACAGGGTTTCAGATTTTACGCAGCGATTCAGGATGGAACTTTGCTCCTTTCCAAGGCCAAACAAAACCCGAACCTGCAACAGCAGATGAAGTTAAAAAGAGTAAAGAACAATTATACATTACAGATGCTTTTGTAAACTATAAAGAAAAAGGCTACAAAGTAACCTACGAAGGAAAGGATGAAACCGAAGGCTCGGAAGCCTTTAAATTAAAAGTAACCATCAGCGACAGCATCAGCGAAACTTACTACATTGACCCTGATACATACTACGTAATTCAGGTGAAAAGCAAAGTAACCTCGAATGGCAAAGTGATAGAAGGAACCGAAACCCGCAGTGACTATAAGAAGACGGCAGATGGTTATGTATTCCCGATGGAAGACAACAATTCAGGAATGGGAGAATTGAAAACTTATTTAATTAAAGTAAACTCCCCTATCGACGATAAAATATTCAGCCCATCTGTGAGAGTAGCCGGAAAATGAGATACCCCGGGAGATTCATATATTCGCTGATTCCCGGAATTGTTGGCCTTTTCAGTATTGATTTCAATACCACGCATAGTTCGTTGCAGGCTAATGGTACTTTATACCAGAAACCTGTTGACAGTGCAGATATTATTATCGATAAGTATATAAATGCCTTAGGCGGTAAGGAAAAGTTGGAATCCATTCATTCCATATATATGGAAGGCAGTTTGCTGGTGCGAGGTCAAAAAATCAGTTCAAAAACCTGGATAATTAATAATACCGCATCCAGAAGTGAATCTGTGAATACAGGGTTTACACAATGGAGTATCGTTCGCGCTGATTCAGCCTGGTCATATAATCCCCGGCGCGGACAAAAATTTCCCGAGCCCTGGCCCTTGGACAGGATAAAAATAGCACGCTTCGGGCTTGATATAGCCGGCCCGCTGGTAGACTATAAAAAGAAAGGATTTACAGTAGAATATAAAGGAATAGAACAAATAGAAGGGGCAGACACATACAAAATCGAGGAGAAACTGAACGATACCATTACCAAAACATTTTATATAGACCCCGATTCCTATTTAATAGTCCGTGAACGTTCAAAATATACCACACCCAACCGGGTAAACTACTCCAATAACGATTACAGTAACTACCAAAAAACAGCCGAAGGATATATATTCCCTATGGAAATAGGCAATTTAAAATATTCTAAAATCGAAATAAACATACCCATCCATAATTACCTTTTTATACCAAAAAAATAAACCAAACCCTATGAGAAAACCACTATTTTCATTGTTAGCTTTCAGCTTCTCGCTATTCACCATTTGTGATGCGCAACAAAAAACGCCTATTATTTCCGGAACCTTTGATGTGATGCAGGCCCGCTGGCTTGGGCCGGGCACTATGAGCGGACGTATTACCGCTTTGGCAGGCAATCCTGCCGATGGTAAAACAATCTACGTAGGCAGTGCCGGCGGTGGTATATGGAAAACCAGCAATGCAGGGGCTTCCTTTAAATCCATCTTCGATAAGTACTGCCAAAGTATTGGAGCAATTACCCTTGACCCAAATGATGCCAATACCATTTATGTGGGTACCGGAGAAAGCAATATGCGTAATACTGTAAGCTACGGAAATGGTATGTATAAAAGTACGGATGGCGGTGACAACTGGACAAAAATCGGTCTTGACAGTTCGGAACACATCAGTAAAATTCTTATCAACCCGAACAATACTCAAATTTTATACGTTGCCGTACCCGGCCCATTGTGGAGCGACAGCAAAAGCCGCGGTTTATATAAATCTACCGATGGAGGCTCTACCTGGAATAAGATTTTATATACGGACGAAAAAACAGGTTGTGCCGATATCGTAATGAACCCTCAAAACCCGGATGAGCTATTGGCTACCATGTGGGAATTCCGCAGGAAACCTTATTCATTCAGCTCAGGAGGCAAAAGCAGCGCTATGTACAAATCGACGGACGGTGGCAAAACCTGGAAGAAAATTACTACGGGGCTGCCCGAAGGCGATTTGGGGCGTATTGCATTGGCTCTTTCTCCATCAAATCCTAAGCATATTTTAGCCATAATTGAAGCGAAAGAAACCGGTTTATATGTAAGTATGGATGGCGGCGAAAGCTGGAAAAAACAAGCATCTACTACCAATGTGGAAGCACGTCCTTTTTACTTCAGCACTATTGCATTCGACCCGAAAGATGACAAACGCGTTTACCGCCCTGCCTTTGAATTATCCATAAGCGATGACGGAGGTTTTTCTTTTACCGATGCCAGCAACGAAGGCGGTTGGGTACATAGCGACCATCATGCTATTTGGATTAACCCCCTTTACACCAATCAGGTTTGGCTTGGTACCGATGGCGGGGTATTCCTTAGCAATGACCGTGGTTTAACATTTACGTTCATTCAAAATATTCCGGTTGGGCAATTCTACCATGTTCAATATGATATGAATGAGCCTTATAATGTATATGGCGGCTTGCAGGATAACGGCACCTGGATGGGCCCGTCTCAATGGTATGGAGGTATTAGCAATGGAGATTGGAGGCCGCTTTATGGAGGTGACGGCTTCTGGGCACAGCCAGACAGGATTGATACCAACACGGTTTATGCAGAAGCCCAGGGCGGAGAAGCCGGACGTGTCGACCTGAAAACAGGTTTAACGGTAGATATTCAACCGACACAAACCAAAGATGAGGAAAAACTCAGGTGGAACTGGAACTCGCCAATATATATCGGGGCTGCAAATCCGCATAACCTTTATATGAGCGCGCAATACCTATATAAATCTACCGACGAAGGCAGAAACTGGACACGCATTTCGCCTGACCTAACAACCAATGATAAAAGCAAAAAAGACCCGGAAAACTCAGGGGGGTTAAGTGCAGATAACACTTCCGCGGAAAACCATTGCACCATCTTTACAGTTGCAGAGAGCCCCTTGGATGCCAATTACATTTATGCAGGTACAGATGATGGCAATTTGCAAATAACTACGGATGGCGGTAAAACTTGGACCAATGTGTCGGCCAATATTGCCAAATGCGGTATCGCAAAACAAGCCTGGGTTAGTAGTGTTGAACCTTCCAGGTTTGACAAAAACACACTTTACGCCACATTCGATAATCACATGTATGGCGATTTTGAAACCTATTTGGCAAAGTCGACCGATTTGGGCAAAACCTGGACCCGCATCAGCAGCAATGAATTTACAGGTTTTGCGCACAAAA
This sequence comes from uncultured Bacteroidota bacterium, assembly GCA_903916255.1. Lineage (GTDB taxonomy): Bacteria > Bacteroidota > Bacteroidia > JABEUT01 > JABEUT01 > JABEUT01. Next base: position 88,025 of record CAIWVW010000006.1, on the reverse strand, counting down.
TTAAAGAAGACCTGAAAAACAAAAACCTCCTATTCCTGGGAACAGAAAGAGGCTTGTTTTGCAGCATTAACGGCGGTGATGACTGGTTCCGGATGAAGAACCATATACCTGATTATTGCCCAGTTCGCGATATGCAAATTCACCCCCGCACCAACGACTTAATTCTGGCTACTTATGGCCGTGGCATTATGATTGTGGATGATATTACCGCTATCCGCAATATGTCATCAGAAGTGGCTAATAAGGATGTGTTTCTCTACCCTATTAAAAACCTTGAACTTACATTTGGCAAGTATGAAGGCGGCTTTCCGGAACACGACGGCTGGGTTTGCGGCAATGCAGATGAAATTACACCTATTCAATATTATTTGAAAAAACGCGTAATGATGGGTGATGTATCTATTAAGATATTCGATGCCAACGGAAAACAACTTCGCGAACTACCCGCTACCAAGCGCAAAGGCTTAAACAAAGTTACATGGGATTTGCGTGGCACCGGGCCTAAAACGGCTACCGGAGGAACCAAGATGGACCAGGGTGGATTTATTGCTCCGATGGTGCTGCCGGGTAAATACACCATAAAATTATATGTTGGAGACTCTACTTATAGCGAAAACATAAATGTAGTTGCCCCAACCAGCGGCAAAATGACGGATGACGACCGCAATGCCCAATATGCCGCCGCACTTAAATGTATGCAAATGCATGAGGCGCTTGCTTCAGCCGTAGACAGCATTAATGGAGCAATCGACGCCGTTAAAAAACTGGTGGAAAATAACAAATCGGATAAAAAACTTGGAGTATTCCTGGATACCCTGAAAGCCTTTAAGGGCCGTATGCTTGCCAATAAGCAAACATCTATATTTGCCGATGAAGAAAGGCTGCGTGAAAGAATAACCAAAGTATACGCAACGGTATGTTTTCAGGAAGCTAGGCCAACTAACCTGCAAATGGAAAATATAAAGATGCTGGATGGAGAGGTTTCACAGGCCCAGTTTAAAGAAGAATCGCTGATGAAAGAATACAACACCAAGTATAAAAATAAACTAAAGGTATTGCCACCCAAAGAGGGCGGAACAGGAGGAGGCCCTAATCCTTTGCATAATTTTAACGGCAAATTTAACGGGGTTTCGGGCATCTTCCAATGGCTGTAAATAATAGATGAGTATTGGGTTGTCTGAGCTAGGCAGTGGTTAAACTGTTTTCTCCAATCCGTATCAAACTCATCCACCGAAATCCATAACATAATTAAAGCGATAGGTTTTGTGGGGCGCACCTGCAACTCCTATCGCTTTAAAATTTGCATCCAACAGGTTTTTACGGTGCCCAAGGTTTACCGGGTCGCTTTGGTCAACCAGCAGGCGCATAAAAGCATCTAACCCCTGTTCATTGCCATAGTCGCAATTTTCGCCTACCCGCATATATTTTTTCATAAAGGGCTTCATGCGCTGCTCAAAGTCGATGTGGCCTTCTTTACCTTCTTTGCCCATTTTTTCGGCATAAGCTTTTGCCATTTTTGTAAACTCTTCATCAGGTACAAGGGCACCAGAGCGTTTGTCGGCCAATAAGGTGCGCCTTAACCCTACCGAGCCTTTATTCAAATCAGGATGCTTTTTCAAATAGTCCTCCAGCACAGTTTGGCAAAACAATTTGGGCTGCAATCGGCAAAGATTCGTATAGAATATCAGTTTCTTTTCTTCATCAGTAAGGTACGTTACCGCCTCAGCCGTGTTGGCTTGTTGAAGTACTGCTTTATCCCAGGTAGCCAATGGGTCATCACTGGTTTGAGCCATAACTTTAATTGATGATATTGCTACTGTTGCTATTCCTAAAATAAAATGGGTTATTTTCATAAAATGAAACTTGATTTATGCAAATATCTGCATTTTGAAGGAACCGGTTTCAGTTTTAAAACCATGCAAAAACCGCAAAATTCCTTCCGACGAAATGTCCGGGTTTTACGCGTATTTGAAAATTGCAAAATGCGTGCATCCTTTTATGGGTATGGCTTTGAAGTATGTCCTGCTTTTTCAGCATTTTTGGACATTTTTGATAACAGGCAAATACCCGGTAAATGCTTGCCACAAATTACACAGATTTGATGATTTGGCCATTGACACTAATTAGTGGTACCGAAGTCGGGGCCCGACAGGCAAATATTAAACGCATTGGGCTTTGGAGGGTGGGGTCTGGAAATAAAAAAGCCACGATATGAAAATCGTGGCTTAATGCGACAGGCCCCGGATTTGAACCGGGAGCTCCTCCCATGAAGGTCTTATTCTTTTGGGGTATTACAATTGATTGTTTTGGTTGCGAAACCTGTCGGGAGCAGCCTGACCACCAACGTGAGACAATATTTGCCCTACACTTGTTATAAACATTGAGAGACTCAGATGAATAAAGAGAACTTGAAGTAATGTTTTCATATTTGTAAAATTAATTTTGTTAACAATAAAATGTGACAGAATTACAACTAATATCTCATGTAGATACCCAGAAACAAAGAACTTGAGCCAACCTAGATTATAATATGTTACTAATATCGTTTGCTACATCGTGAATAACGTAACAACCTCGAAATTATTGCACTAGTGTTCTAAATATTTTATCCTACAACTCCCCCATCCCGCTCCTGCTGCCTTTTTTAGCAACTGTGTTGTGCTTGCCCAGTTTTTTGTTGGAGGCAAGTTCTTTTAAATCGGTATTCAGCTTCATTTCTGTTAAACTGCCCGATGTCATTTGAGCATTCGTACTTGTAAACTCGGTTAGGGTTTCCAGTTTTCCGGTCGAAACAGTGTATTTGAAAATTATTCCGGCATCGGAATAGCCACCACCAAAGCGGGTCATGCCATAAATTATGCCGTCAGGGCCTTTTGATAATGTTCCCTGTGGGTCGGCACCATTTGTATCGTTAAAATTAACCAATACCGATATTCTTCCGCTTTCCGTGCAACGAAATAATGTGCCGTAATTAAAGGCTCCTCCTGTATCAGTTGCGCCATACAAGTAACCATCTCCGCCATTTAAAAGGCTCCCGGAAGGCTTTATGCCTGTTTTGTTGTTAAAACTATTGAGCAATATGAATTTTCCCGAAACGGAACAGAGGAATATGCTTCCGCCGCCATTTCCGCCTATTTTAGATACACCGTAAAGCAAACTGTCTTTCACAATTATAAGGTTGCCTTCGGGCATGGCTCCATCGTTTCCGTTAAAACTATGCAGCACCGTTACCACTCCCGATGATGTGCATTTGAATATTACACCTTTATCGTAATCGCCACCTAAACGGGTCATGCCGTAAAAATTGCCGCAACAATCTTTCACCAGGCTTCCTTTCGGGTAAGAGCCGTTGCCGCGTGTAAAGTTTGCAATAGTAGTTAACTTGCCATCGGTGGTGCACTTGAATATGGTACCGAAATCATTTATTCCGCCTGAGTTAGTCATACCGTAAAGGGCTCCGTCTGAACCTATCACCAAATCTCCAACCGGGTTGGCTCCAATAGTATTATGGAAATCGACCAATTTGGTAATGCCGTGATTTTCGCCATTGTATTTTATCAATGTACCTACGTTATGAATTCCGCAACCGGCAGCTACCCCATAAAGACTTCCATCGCTATCCTGCACCAAACCGCTATGCGGAACACAACCGTTTATGCCTTCATTAAAATTGTAAAGTGTTTCGATATTTCCCGAAGAATTGACACTGAAAATTGTGCCGTGGTTGCTGAATCCGCCCTTTTGCGACATTCCTACCATGGTAACCTGTGCCCGGCAGCAATGTGTAAATAGGGAAAAGTTAAGAAGTAAAATAAAGTATGCTCTTTTCATGGGTTGTTTAGGTTTGATAAGCAGGGTGTGTTAAAGCCTGCGGGTATATGAATCGCGTGTGTTTATTTATCAGGTATGGCTTTACTACGGCGATACGCTTTTCACGATACGCACTTTTTGCAATTACATGAAAAGGTTATTAACTATTTATATCGTAACAACATGAAAACCAAAGCAAATTAATTGTTAATAACTCGGACCGGTATTTGCAAAAAGACTGCGGATGCATTCCACAATAGCCTGATTTCAAACATATAGAACTAACAGCTAATTGCTCATAACTCACTATATATACTCATCTCAACTTCATAATTAGTAGTACTTTTGCGGCATGGAATTTACCGCCCAACAGATAGCAGCATTAGTAAACGGAAAAGTTGAGGGTGACGCATCTGCCAAGGTTAGCAAACTTGCTAAAATTGAAGAAGCCACTGCCGGTTCGCTTACTTTCCTTTCTCATCCAAAATATGTGCCTTACCTTAAAACTACAGGCGCTTCGGTTATTATTATAACAGATGGCATTACTGATGAAAAAGGAACTTCAACCTTAATTAAAGTAAAAGATTCGCGGCAGGCATTCACCATTTTAATGGAAGCTTACCATAAACAGCAATTTGCAAAAAGCGGAGTCGAAAAAGATGCCAATGTTTCATCAAAAGCGACCCTTGCCGGGAATGTATATATAGGTTCGTTTACCTTTGTAGGGGAAGATACTACCATAGATGGAGCCACTTATATTTATCCTGGGGTTTATATTGGCGAAAACTGCAAGATTGGGAAAAACTGCATTATCTACCCGGGCGTTAAAATATACCGTGATTCGGTAATTGGTGATAACTGCACTTTTCATTCCGGCGTAGTTATAGGTTCAGATGGTTTTGGATTCGTTCCGAACGACGAAAACAACTACCGCAAAATGCCGCAAGTAGGTAATGTAGTAATAGAAAATAATGTCGAAATAGGTTCTAATACTACCATAGACAGGGCTACTATGGGCTCCACTGTTATTCACAAAGGCGTTAAGCTGGATAATCTTATTCAGATAGGCCATAATGTAGAAATTGGAGAAAACACTGTAATAGCAGCTCAATCAGGTGTTGCCGGCTCAACCAAAATAGGCCGCGATTGCATGATTGGCGGACAAGTAGGCATTGTGGGTCATTTAACTATAGGTGACCGGGTTAAAATTGCGGCCCAATCAGGTATAGGTTCCGATGTGGAAAGTGACAGCACCATACAAGGCTCCCCTGCCCTGGACCATATGGATTATAAAAAAGCATACGTAATTTTCAGGCACCTGCCTGAAATGAGCAAGAAAATAAAAGAACTGGAGTCGAAAATAGAAAGCCTGACAATTTCTAAGTAAAGTTCCGGCAAAAAAACTTATTATTGTACCGTAAAGTTTATAAAGTTATAAAGTTGAAAGTTCATAAAGTAAAATCAATGTCTTTCACTTTACAAACTTTACGAACTTTACAAACTTTGAACTAAGATAGAATGAGCGAAAAACAACGAACTATTAAGAACCCTGTTAGCTTAAAAGGCAAGGGTTTGCATACAGGAATAGAAGCTACGGTAACCTTTAAACCTGCACCGGCCAATCACTGGTATAAGTTTAAAAGGGTTGACCTTCCCGGTGAACCTATTATAGATGCTGATGTAGATAACGTTACCGATACCGAGAGAGGCACAACCCTGGAACAAAACGGAGCAAAAATAGCTACTACCGAGCACCTTTTGGCGGCTTTGGTTGGATTGGAAATTGATAATTGCCTGATAGAAGTAAGCGGCCCTGAAATTCCTATAATGAATGGAAGTTCCATGCCGTTTGTGGAAGCGCTCGAAAGTGCCGGAATAGTAGAACAGGATGCACCCCGCGTATATTTCGAGCTGAAAGACAACCTTACTTACGAAGATGCCAAAGGGCATATAGAAATGCTGGCCGTGCCGCAGGAAACATTCAGGTTAACGGTAATGGTCGATTATAACTCGGAAGTATTGGGGACCCAACATGCAACCATCTACAGCGTTAATGAATTTAAAAAAGAAGTAGCGGCTTGCCGCACATTTGTATTCCTGCATGAACTGGAATTACTCTTAAAGCACAACCTGATTAAAGGCGGCGATTTTGATAATGCTATTGTATTGGTTGATAGGGAAATTCCAAAGGAAACGATGGAATATCTCGCTAAGGTATTCCACAAAAAAAGCAGCGAAATAGAAGTTAAATCACCCGGAATATTAAACAATACCAAGCTAAATTTTTATAATGAACCTGCCCGCCATAAATTGTTGGATATGGTAGGCGATTTGGCCTTGGTAGGTATGCCGCTAAAGGCGCATATTCTGGCAGCAAGGCCGGGCCATTCCGGTAATGTGGCATTTGCCAAGAAACTGAAAGAGGCTGCCAAGAAAGACCGATTCAGGAAAGGGGTTGCACGGTTTAATCCAAGCGCACCGGCTTTAATCGGCATAACCGAAATAATGAATTTACTGCCGCACCGCCCTCCTTTCCTGCTGGTAGATAAAATATTGGAACTAAGCGAAACCCATGTGGTAGGCGTTAAAAACGTAACCATGAACGAAGATTTCTTCCGCGGGCATTTTCCCGGAAACCCAATTATGCCGGGCGTTTTGCAAATAGAAGCCATGGCGCAAACAGGTGGAATACTGGCCCTTAAAACCGTTCCCGACCCGGAGAATTATCTTACCTTTTTCATGAAAATAGATAATGTACGCTTCCGCAACCAGGTGGTGCCGGGCGATACACTTATCTTCCATTTGGAACTTATGGAACCTGTAAGACGCGGAATTTTCAAAATGAAGGGTACCGCCTACGTAGGCGACAAAATAGCTACCGAAGCTGAAATGATGGCGCAAATAGCCAAAGTGAAAGACACGAATGGTGCAGCAATAGAAAAGAAGGCCGATAAAATTGAAAAGGTAAAGCAGAATTGAATGAAATGATAAGTACACTGGCACAAATACATAAGAATGCGGAGATTGGTGAAAATGTAACCATTGAAGCGTTTGCAGTTATCCATGATAATGTAAAAATTGGCGCTGGCACCCATATCCAGAGCCATGCGGTAATATTTCCCGGTGCGCGTATCGGTAAAAACTGCAACATATTTCCCGGAGCTGTTATCAGTGCTGTTCCGCAAGATTTAAAATTTGCAGGTGAAGATACAACTACTGAAATAGGCGATAATACCGTAATCCGTGAGTACTGCACCATCCACCGCGGTACTAAAGAAAACTGGAAAACGGTTATAGGCAGCAATTGCTTAATCATGAATTATGTGCACGTGGCGCATGACTGCGTTATTGGCAACCACGTTATTCTTTCAGGATACAGCGGCCTTGCGGGACATGTAGATATTGAGGATTATGTAATTATGGAAGGCTATTCCATGGTGCAGCAGTTTATCCGCATTGGCGCACACGCTTTTCTGGCAGGCAGTTCAAAAGTGCGGAAAAACGTGCCCCCTTATGTAAAGGCTGCCAGAGAGCCGCTTTCCTATATCGGTGTAAATACGGTAGGTTTGTCCCGACGGGGATTTAAACCGGAAGTCATTAAACAGATAGAAGATATTTATCGCCTGCTTTATGTAATGGGTACCAGCATACCCACAGCATTAAAAGCCATTGAAGCGGAGATACCAAACTCTGCTGAAAAGCAAAGCATTATCGATTTCATTAATAATTCGCCAAATGGCATTATGAAAGGCCCATTGAGCAGCCTGAAAGAATCGGATGCGGTGGAGAATTAAAGCATAGAACGCAGATGACGCTGATTGCTTATGATTTCAATACGATTTTTTCATTCAATTAAAGTAACGGCATATACTCTTCTTATTTGTATCATTGCCTATTCATGTAATTCAAGGGGCAACAAAAATGAAACTGTAAAAAATGAAGATAGTGCAGGCACACAAGTTGCAATTAAGCCGACTACTTCTTTAAATCAAGCTCAGCATATTTTAACATCCAATATTACGCCGCATTTCTTTACTAACCATTCACAAAAAGATACCTTTAAGTTAATACTAATAGGCGATTCCTTGTATAATGCTACCGCTATATTTTCTATTATTTCATACAAGGGAGAAAGGATTTATGTTGATACCTTCTTAAGCTCTGATTTATTCAACAAGTCTGATATCAGAGGAGCGGGTATTGCAAATATTGACGACAGTATTAAATATCGAGTGAAAGCATTTTTTGAGAACTCTACAGCTTTCATTGATACCGTTACCGGTGGAAACCCTGTAGATGATGAGATACAAAGCGATACTGTATTTATGAAAGAAATAGATTCAGACCAATCAATTATTGGATTTCAATATTCCATAGGAGTAGAATGTTATCAATGTATTGCATATTCAAAAAAGCAACACAAAGTATTGGTTTATGCAGGTATCAATAGTGATGTTCCCGTAAATAACAGCAACTGAAATAATTTATCTACCTTACAGGAAAACCTTCACAGAAATTGAACATCACCCTCACAAATGCAGGCAAAAAGTACGGAAGCAACTGGATTTTCCGGAATTTCTCGAATGCGTTTATTTCAGGCAAAAAGTATGTTGTAATCGGGCCGAATGGCTCGGGAAAATCCACTTTGTTAAAGATAGTTTCAGGCGGGGCAACACTTTCGGAAGGAAGCATTACACATTCGTGGAATAATAAAACATTGAAACCGGAAGATGTATTTCAATACATTTCTATTGCCGCGCCCTGGCTTGATATTCCGGAGGAATACACATTGGAAGAAATCATCACTTTCCATACACAGTTTAAGCGGTTTATAAACAATATTTCGGTAAAAGATGCCATCGGGATTCTTAACCTCGAGCATACGCGCGAAAAGCATTACAGGAACTTCTCATCGGGTATGAAACAGCGGGTAAAACTTGGCTTGGCAATTTTGTCAGATACGCCCCTCCTATTGCTGGATGAGCCTGTTACCGCACTGGATGCCAATTCGGTTCAATGGTATAAGGCTATGATTAACGAGTATGCAAAAGGGAAAACGATTATCGTGTTCTCAAACAACCGCGAAGAAGAATTCGGGTTTTGCGAAGAAAAGGTTCAGCTGAAGAATTAGAACGTAGAGCGCGACCTGTAATTGAACAGGGACTTATGTATTATCTTATGGCTCGAGCCTTTAATTACATAACCCAGCGATATTTGAGTTGTAATAAAACTGTCTTTGTTACTTGGGTCTCCGCGCTTGTTGCCGGGCAAATAGTTATCGGCCCAGCTTTTAGTCATTCCCGGCACCATGGATGTGCGGTTAGCCATATAAGCAGCCTCCGAACCTTCGGGCAATGCAACATAATTTCCGCTTACATCATCCAGATAATCGGTAAAGGTTTCAGTCCATATTAAATTCCACCCTACCCTATACTGACGTTGAAAAATATAGAAAAACCCAAAACCAAGAGGTATTCCCGGCTGAATAAGGCTGTACGATTTCCCTTCTGTATGCAAAGGTTCCAGGCTTACCCAATCTCCTTCATACATAGCTTCGGGGTTGTGGTGAAATACGCTTACCCCGCCCGTTAAATAGGCATTGAATGTAGTTTTATAACTGTAGTAGCCGCCAATATCCGTTACCTGATAAAAAATCCAATCGGCCATAGCCGATAACTCTTCAATATCGTTCCTGAAATACAGGTTGCGCCCTACCCTGCCATGATTGGTCGATAAACTGTCGGCCCCGCAAATGCGAATCCAGTTGAGCTGGGCTTCTACAAAAAAATGGCTGTTAATCTTTTGCTTTACGTATCCGCCCACTGCCCAGCGGGTTTCCTGCACTTTCATATCGATAAGCCAGGGCCGCGCATTTTGCAACTGCCCTCCAATATCGCCAAGGTAGTTGGATGCACCAATGTTTAACCCAACTTCAGTGGCGAATTGAGCTTTGACCGAAACGGCCGACATCAGAAAAAAAGAAAAAACGTAAGTTATTTTGCGCATTCGTTATTTTTTACAATTATACTATTCAGGCAGTCAGTTAAAATTACCGTAATATTATCTTTAAATTGTTTTTATCTGAGCCGATTTTGTTTTCCGACGCTAAAGTGGGTTTTTTCAAAAATCTACACCCTGATTTTAATCATTTCCGCTTATTTTTACCAAGCATTCATTTATACTGTTGTTCCTTCCGGATGTACACAATAAACTTACGCACTGATAATCAACAAATAAAACATATTCCACTTGATTTGCCCCACGGCTTGCAATGACACAAATCATGGCAGCCATTAAAATTTAACGATAATATCGGTAACCTTTACGATTATTCGCGTATTAAGTTACTAATATTACTTTTTTTCCGTAATGTTGCATAGGATTATAACTGACCATTAAACCCTGTTGAGTAATTAAAAAAGAATGAAAAGTATTTACGACAGATTAATCCTGATTGGATACGTTGCAGCTATTGCCATTCTTGGGTTTATTGGCTTCGAGTCATTCCGGAGTACTTCCACCTACATAGCATCCGACAAAGATGTAACAAATACGCACCTGCTTATCGAAACGTTGGGAACCATCCAATCTACCCTAAAGGATGCCGAAAATGCCGAAAAGGGGTATATAATTACGAGTAAGAACATGTACCTCGACCCTTATATAAGCGACCGCAACAAGTTAACCAAAATAGCGGGCGAACTGCTGACAATAGGCAATCCGACCCTGCAGCAACGCAAATCGTTCACGCATATCGATTCGTTAATATCCATGCGCATCGAACTACTGAACACGGGTATCATTTTACGCAGCAGCAAAAACGGTTTCGAGGCCGCCCAGCGTATCATAGCATCCGATACAGAGAAGAATGTTTCCGATTCGATAAATGCCATGATAGACCGCCTTCAAAAATCGACCAAAGCATTGCTGGAAGAGAAAGAAGACGACATGGTGCATAATGCAGGTGCAACCGGTAAATTCTATTTTGCGGGTATTGTGGTTTGTGTGCTTTTACTTATTCTTACCTACATATTGCATTTGAACGACCGCCGAAAAAGAAACTTGGCCGAACAAAAGCTACACGACAGTCAGCGGCGGTATGAAATGATAGCCACTAACTTTCCCGATGGTACCATCAATGTTCTTAACCGCGACTTAAAATATGTTTTTGCCAACGGAAAAGAACTTTCAAAATTCGAGATTGCACCCGAAGATTTAATGGGTACCGATTACTTAACCCGTTTTCCGCCGGAAAAGAGAGGTGAAATAGCCAGGGAGCTTATGAAGGTCTTCGAAAGGAAAAGTATCAACTCTACTTTTGAATTTACCTATCGCGGGCTGTTATATACAGCCAGCGCTGTTGCTTTATGGAACAGCGGAAATACAGAGATTGACGAAATTTTGCTGGTAGAACAAAATATTACCGCACAGAAAAGGGCCGAGCAGGATGTACGGACATCGCTGGAAAAAGAAAAGCACTTAAATGAACTTACATCGCTTATTGTTTCTATCGCCTCGCATGAATTCAGAACACCGCTGGGAACCATTATATCCTCTACCGAACTGATAGAAAAATACATACGCAACAGCAATGAAGTGGATGTAATACGCGATAAAAGCAACAAGCATTTACTGCGTATAAAATCATCGGTGGACCATTTGGTAGATATATTAAACAGCTTTATTTCGCTGGAGAAGCTGGAACAAGGCAAAATAGAAGTGAAACCCACACTGTTTAATATTGTTTTATTTTCAGAAGATTTGATAGATGAATTAAACTCGACATTGAAAACCGGGCAAAAAATAACCTATAAGCATATCGGCAATAATACGGGCGTATTTCTGGACAACCAAATGATGAAGAATGTAATAGTAAATCTGCTTTCGAATGCAAGTAAATACTCGCCCGAGAGTTCGGAAATCGAGTTTACAACCAAGCTGAATGATAAAGAACTGGAAATAGATGTAACCGACCATGGAATGGGTATTCCAGAAACTGACCAATCTCATCTGTTCGAAAATTTTTTCAGGGCAAAAAATGCTATTAATGTCAGAGGTACGGGATTAGGTCTTAATATTGTAAAACGATATACCGACCTGATGAAAGGCAGCATTAATTTTAAGAGCACAGAGGGTGTAGGCACTACGTTTACCATTAATATACCCACTACTAACACATTGAACTAAACCGATATATAGTTATGAAAAAAATCCTACTTATAGAAGACGACGCAGAAATGCGCGAGAATATTTCGGAAGTTATCGACCTTGCCAATTATACGGTAGTAACTGCCGACAATGGAAACAAAGGCGTAGAACTGGCCCTGAGCGAAAGGCCCGACCTTATTATCTGCGACATTATGATGCCCGGTCTTGATGGTTACGGTGTGCTTCAGCATGTGTCGCAAAACCCATCAACGGCAGGTATCCCATTTATATTTCTTTCGGCCAAAGCCGAAAAAACCGACTTGCGCAAGGGTATGAACCTGGGCGCAGACGATTATCTTACCAAACCCGTCAGGGAAGCGGATTTGCTAAATGCCATACGCACACGTTTGCGCCGGGCCGAGTTTTTCCGGAAGAATTACTCCCGCGATTTGAGCGGCTTAGCAGAATTTATAGATGAGGCGAAAAAATTCAGCCTGCCGTTATCCGTTGCTGCCGATTATCATATCGAATCATTCCGGGGAAAAGAAGACTTATATAAAGCAGGTGAAAAACCGACATCCGTTTATTTCGTAATAAAAGGAAAAGTGAAAACCTGGAAAGTAAATCAGGAAGGGAAAGAATTTATTACCGAAATATATGGCCCCGGAGATTTCTTTGGATATGTAGCTTTGTTGGAAGGCGCATCGTTTACCGATTCTGCAAGTGCTTTCGATGAAGCGGAAGTGGCGCTTATTCCGAAGGACGATTTCCTGTCGCTAATATATTCCAACCATGAAGTATCTACCCGGTTTGTAAAATTGCTTGCCAATAATATATCGGAACGCGAAGAAAGGCTGCTAAGCCTTGCGTATAATTCTGTTCGTTCACGCGTAGCCGATGTGCTTTTACAATTGCACCGCAAAAATTCACCTAACGATAATATTCGGATTTCACGGGAAGAATTAGCCAGCATTGCAGGCTCATCTACCGAATCACTCATACGCACCTTGTCTGATTTTAAACGGGAATGGCTGATTGAAACAGACGGAAGGGAAATTAAAGTTCTCAATCCGTTTGGGTTAGAACGCATCCGCAAATTCTCGTAATGCGATAATCAAATTAAGTATTCGGAGATTTTTGAAGAAGAAAATTTTTTCCTTCTAAAATCCGGGGAGAATATCGCCTGCCTGAATCGTTAACGCCTATGAGAACAACCTTGGACATTAGCTAATACCTCCCCCCGCATTTAAAGAGCTTAAACTCTTTTTTGAGGTTGCAAATGTAATTGCACTTATTTTAAAATTTACTGATATACGTCAGTTCTGTTGATTTTATTAGAAAAACATAAAGGAAAAGGGCAAGAATCTACCAAGCAAAATCGTTTACGCCTATGAGATTGATGTAGCTCAGCATGTTTATGATTCCTGCCCAATGTTTTATTTTAATTTCCGTTCGAATTTCTTTTTCCATTAATATAATCAGCCATGCTTTCCAAATGCTTTTCATTTTTATGCGGAAAAATTTCTTTCAGGTGCTCCACTTCAATCGACTGCAGATGCGCGTATTTTTTTTCTATTATCTTGTGGTAACTGTTAAACATAAACCAATCAGACAAATATCCTAACAGGTTAGTTACTATCAATATCGGCAAGGGTAGAAAAATTAATGCAACAAATGCAAACGAAAGAAAAGACTGGATACTTAAAGTAATTGGCATGTTCTTTTAATTTGGTGGCGCAAAAGAACAGTACTGGTTAAATAAAAATCATGATTTGACACCCGGACACAAGTGAGATTTATCATTTTCACCGCTGATATTAATCAGCCGCACATTGCCGTTTTTTATCATTTAATACTATATTTTAACTATTTTACTATTTAGTTTAGTATTGCTATATTTACAAATTAATACATCCAAAAATGACATCGCTCATGTTTTCGGCATGAAATAACTATTTGTTTATAATTATGAGATTCTTATCTCTTTTAATTTCATTTTAATTTCATATACTTGCAACACTAACATACCAATACCATACAAAAAATGAAACAATTACTCACACTTTCTGTTGGCATTTCGTGTGCATTTTCGCTGTCAGCGCAAAATAATGCGCCCATTGAAATTCACAATGCCAATGGGTCTATGTACAAAGAATGCTACTATGTAAAGGCTACAAAGCCCCTCAGAGACCTTATTGCCGAGCGTAATGCCAAAGGCTTAAACAAATTGGCAACCCATTTCGGCCCTGCAGCAGATGGTCCATCTATGGAAAACTTTGCCAGAACATCGCATCACCCCGCAATAGATGTTCCTATCCCTGATGCCGCCCGTCAAACAACCTACGGAAGCCTGACTTCTCCTGCCCCTATCGAGAATTTTGAAGGTCAGGGTGGCCTTGGTTCTTATCCGCAGGACCCTAACGGGATGATTGGTTCGAACTACTATGTGCAAACCATTAACAGCACCTTTGCAGCCTGGGACAAAACCGGAGCTTCCTATATTCCTCAAACAGACCTTGATGTTCTTTTTGGAAAAGTGGGTGAATGTGATTGCGGAGACCCGGTTACCATATATGATAAAATAGCCGACCGTTGGATTATTTCCGAATTTGAAGGCTACATTCCGCCAAACAACAATATAGATACACTTTTGTTTGCAGTGTCTCAAACAAACGACCCTGCAGGAGCCTATTGGATTTATGCATTCGAGCCATACGCCAACAGCTTCGACGATTATCCAAAATATGCAGTGTGGGGAAATGGTTATTACATGACCTGTAATTGCAGCTCGCCCGATATGGTAGTAGCTTACGAACGCGACAGTATGTTAGTAGGAAGCAAGCATGCGGCTTTTGTAGCCATGCCATGGAACTATGGCCCTTACAATTTGGAAAACTGCGGCGGTAACTTTTTCTGTCCGCAAATGCTGGATTGTGATGGAACCCTTCCTCCCGCAGATGCTCCGGAATATCTTTTCTATTACTGGGATGATACCTGGGGTTGCGGTGGTTCTGTAGATTCAATTTCTATCGAACAAATCAGCGTAAACTGGACTAGCCGTAGCGGTTCGATAGACGCAAAGTATCAAACACTGACAATGGCCACATTCAATTCTAATTTCCCGGCCGATTTTGATGCCAACCTTCCTCAACCAGGCAACCAAACCTCCAATTATTTGGCCTCATCAGATGGTTTCTTCGGATACCGTATTCCTTATTTAAGATGGGCCAGCTACAATTCAGCAGTAATGCAGTTCCCTGTAAATATCGGAACATTATCGGCTCCTGTATCAGCTATCCGTTGGTATGAATTGCACCAGGATACAACTACTAAAAAATGGAGCGTTTACCAGGAATCGACCTATGGGCCAAACGATGGAATAAGCCGTTGGGAAGCCTCTATAGCTATGGACCAAAATGGAGATATTGGTATGCTTTACACCGTTTCCGACCCTACTTCGGTTTATCCCGGAATTCGTTATACCGGCAGAAGATATTGCGATGCACTTAACACCATGACCCTTACGGAAGGTACTGCCGCTACCGGTAATACGCTTGTAAATACGCCACAAGGTAATGGTAACCGCTGGGGCGATTATTCACACCTCTCGGTTGACCCTATTGACGGCAAAACCTTCTGGGGAACTACCATGTATGCTGAAAATGGCGCCGGAAGCGGAATTAATGCTGGTACCAGGGTGTTCTCATTCCAGGTTCCTGTATGCTCTACCGATGTACCTGCTGTTGTAGATTCGTACCATGCATCACTTACAGCCTATCAAAACGGAGGCACGCTAAACATAAAGGGTGTCGATTTCCCGCAGGGCGAAAGGTTAGTGGTTCAGCTTTTCGATGAAAATGGTAAAACAATTATGCAACAGGAAACAGTTTCCAATTCACAAACATTGCAAACTTCTTTCAATGTTTCATCGCTTGCCAAATCCATTTATCTGGTGAGAATTGGTAATGACCATATTCAACGTGTAGTTAAGGTGGCTATTCACTAATTCTCATTCTTTTAAAAATAAAAATGCCTCCGTCAGGGGGCATTTTTATTTTATCCATATTCCTTATTATGACATTGTGTTTTCTGATTTATGTCAGTTATTCCGGCTTGCTTGAGAATTAAATAAAATAAAATAAATACTGACTATCAGAAATTTAGAAAAACACCTTCCCCTTAACTCACTTTTAAGCAAGAAAAGAACTTGAATTGTTACCGGCAAAAGAATTATTTATTTACATTGCCGAAAATCATTTTTACCTCTCTATTACCAAGAGGCTTGTTTTACCACCAAGTATGAATGATTTTAAAAATTGGTATTCATACTTTCAACTAATCAAACACCTCCAAAATTCAAACCTTATCCGGGTTACTACTCAATAAGGAATTATTAACACACACAAACATGAAAAAAATACTTATCGGTTCACTCGTCCTTATCAGTTCTTCAATTTTCACGGTATCTACTGCCCAAACAGGTACATGGACAGCATTAACCAATCAGGCTCCTCACGCCAACCAAGGCGTTATGCTATTGCTTACCGACGGAACCGTAATATGCAGTAACACATCAGGGCCGGGATATGGCACAGGCTGGGATAAACTTACACCCGATGCCAGTGGCAGTTATGTAAATGGAACATGGACAAGCATAACCAGCATGAATTATGACCGTTTTGCTTTCTCATCGCAGGTATTGCCAAGCGGCAAGGTATATGTTGCAGGCGGCGAATATGGAACGGGAGGTTCTTATGGTGAAATATATGACCCCGTAGCTAACACATGGACCACATGCGGTAATATCCCCGCCAATTGGAATATTTATGATGCCCCATCTGAATTGTTGTATGACGGTAACATTTTAGAAGGCCCTGAAATTGGTGCAAACCAAGGCCAGCCATGTAACAGCATTTTACAATTGAATACCACTA
Source organism: uncultured Bacteroidota bacterium (assembly GCA_903916255.1). Taxonomy (GTDB): domain Bacteria; phylum Bacteroidota; class Bacteroidia; order JABEUT01; family JABEUT01; genus JABEUT01. The sequence goes on along the minus strand of CAIWVW010000006.1, from coordinate 71,133 downwards.
CCTTAAATTATATTAACGAAAATGCAGAACCCGAAAACCATGATGAAGCATCCTGGCTTAAACTGCCGGACAGCACAGTTCTTACTATCGGTATGCCCTATCCAAACAATCCTGCACAAGATTCATCGTGCCGCTATGTGCCGCAAACAAATACATGGCTGGTAGATGCAATGGCTCCAAATAATATTTACGACCAATGGGGGTTTGAATCAGGCAATGCGTTTTTATTGCCTAACGGGAATGCCATTTTCTTTGGTGCCACCCAATACAATGATATTTACACTCCTTCAGGTAATTCTAGCACAAAAGGCAGTTGGGCTTCTGCTGCAAATTTCCCAAAAATCAGCGGAAACTATGTAACGCAACCTGATGCCCCCGGAGCCATGCTTGTAAACGGACATATTTTACTGGCTGTATCGCCCATTCCTACTGCCCGGAATGAATTCAGTACACCTACTTATTTCCTTGAATATGATTACACCACCAATACTTTTACACAGGTAACTGCCACCATACCTACTATTGGTTCCGATGAATTATCCGGTTCAATATCTCAAAATAATTCTTTATTGGCCCTGCCCGATGGTACCGTTCTTATGGGTTGTTCCGCTATCAGTAATCCTAACCAGTATTTTATTTATACTCCGGGCAGTGCGGCTATCCCGCAAGGCAAACCAACCATTAACAGCGTTAGCAGCACCAATTGTATCGATTACACAATTACCGGAAAACTATTCAATGGCATTTCCGAAGGCAACGGATATGGTGATGATGCCCAAAATTCAACCAACTATCCGTTGGTTCGCCTTAGCAACGGCACTAACGTATACTACGCTAAAACCACCAATTGGAACAGAATTGGCGCAGTAATGACCGACAGCCTGGAAGACACAGCCTACTTTACCCTTCCCACCATGCCAAATGGAACCTATTCAGTGGTAGTTGTTGCCAACGGGTTCGCTTCAAATCCTACGCTGCTTACCTTGCCTTGTGTAACAACAAGTGTGCAAACAACAGTTGCCGGAAATAATGCCATAAAGGTTTACCCTAACCCTAACAGCGGTTTATTTACCATGGAAACCGCACAAGCAATGAATAACTCCTCGCTGGAAGTTTATAATGAACTGGGCCAGCAGGTTTATAAAGAAATTATTACAGGCACCGAAAGTAAAATAGACCTTAGCGCTCAACCCGCAGGGCTTTATTTATACCGCGTTATAAATGAATCGGGCGGATTAACCGGCACAGGCAAACTGTTGATTCAAAAATAAACAGTTCCGATTTACTAAAAAAGTCTCCGGCTTAATTGTCGGGGACTTTTTTATTTATACCACCTAAGTATTGTATTCCTGTAAAATATCAGTTTTATTTTGCCTTAATATACCTATACTTGCATTACTAACATACCAAACCTTAACCATGAATAAATTTATAACCTTAAGCGCAGGACTGGCTATTGCCTTTTCGCTGCCTGCCCAAACGGTTCAATTCAATGCCAATGGCTCTTATTATATGCAATGTAAGGCCCATTGGGAATCGAAACCTTTACTTGAATTAATAAAAGAGCGTGATGCCAAACGGGCGAAAGGCGAATTACCTGCAAAAGTTACACCGAAGCCTGCCGGCGATGCCGATGCTATGGATGCTCATAAAAATACATGGAATTACGACCCCGGTTTAAGTGCTGTGGATGGTGCAAGACAAACGGAAATGGGAACACTGCACAACACCCATTCTATGTCGACATTTACACCTGTAAGTATTGATGGACAACAAAGTTCACAAGGCTATTATCCGCTCGACCCGAATGGAATGATTGGTTCCAACTATTTTGTGCAAACAGTAAATGTGGATTATGCCGTTTACAATAAAACCGGAACGGTTAAATTAGCTTCTACCGATTTGAAAAGCGTTTTTAATCCGGATGATTTTGGCGATGCCGTTGTAATGTATGACAAAGCTGCGGACCGCTGGATAATTACCGAATTTGACGGGCCAAGCACCAATAACATTATCGACCTTTTATTTGCAGTTTCGGCAACAAATGACCCTACCGGAACTTACCACATGTACACCTTTACTCCCAATAATAACCGCCGCCAGGTAGATGACTATCCTAAATATGTAGTTTGGGCAGATGGATATTATGGCACCTGCAATTGCGCATCGAGCGACTATGTAATTTGTTTTCAACGCGACAGTATGCTGAAAGGCGCTGTGGCAGGCGAAATAGCAGTACCCTGGAGCTATGGCCCATGGAACTTAGGCTGCAATTCACCGGGCTTCTTCTGCCCTATGATGCTGGATTGCGATGGCACACTTCCTCCTTATGGTTCACCTGAGTACTTATTTTATTACTGGGATGATAACTGGGGTTGCGGCGGAGCCGATTCTATATGCATCGAGCAAGTAAAAATGAACTGGACAACCAAAACAGGAACTATCAATGCGAAATACCAGCATTTGCTTACTTCTGCATTCAACTCTACCTTTACCGGAGGAACCCGTGCCGATATACGCCAACCGGGCAATAATGCTTCCGATGATATGGATGCTTTGGATGGATTCTTCTCTTACCGTATACCTTATTTGCGCTGGACAAGCTACAATTCTGCGGTATTGGCACATGTAGTTAACGTTGGCGATGCAACCAACCGCGTAGGCGGCATCCGGTGGTATGAACTGCACCAGGATACCACAACAAACTTGTGGAGCATTTTCCAACAATCGACCTATGCACCCGACGATAGGGTTAGCCGCTGGAACCCATGTATAGCGATGGACCAAAATGGAAGCATTGGATTATCATATACAGTTTCTGACAGTGCCGGTGTTTATCCGGGTGTACGATATACCGGAAGAAGAACCTGCGATGCATTGAATACTATGACCCTGACTGAAACAGATGTTAAAAACGGAAACGCGCTTGCCGCTACCCCGCAAGGAAACGGAAACCGCTGGGGCGATTATTCTGAAATGTCTGTCGACCCAACCGATGGCATTACTTTCTGGGCCACCAATATGTACACAAACAGCTCATTCGGGAATGGAACCAATGTGGGTTCATGGATATTTAGTTTCCAAATTACCCAATGCCCTACCGATGTTCCGAATGTTGTAAATACAGATGCAGCTACCTTTAAGGCTTATCAAAATGGAAGCATGTTGAACATTAAAGGAACTGATTTCCCTGAAAATGAAAGACTGGTTGCACAAATTTTTGACATTAACGGCAGAATGCTGATGCAAAAAGATGTGATAACGGCTTCTAATACCATAGAAACCTCTTTCAATATTTCGACACTTGCCAAAGCAATTTATTTGGTAAGAGTTGGTAACGACCACATACAAAGGGTTGTAAAGGTTGCTATTAATTAATACTACCAAATAGTACTAAATAAAAAAGTCCCGGCAATAATTGTCGGGACTTTTTTATTTACCTTCTTCTTTTGTTTTTAATGTAAAGAACCTGGTATAAATCCACTTGGAAAATTTGATACCATTTTTGTCTATGTATTTATACATCAAAAAGGATGCACCAATCGTAAATGACAATGAAATAAAGAAGGTAATCATAAAACTTACTCCATAACTTAAATGCATTATAGCATAAAACCAACTGAATAGGGAGCAAGCCAAAGAACCGATTATAAGCAGATGGATAAGGTACATTGAGAATGATATTTCACCCAAAAATTGCAATAAAGGAGATGAAAAGAATCGCTCCAGCCATTTACCATTAATTACAGCCACAACAAACAATACAGCTCCTATAATAAATGGGAAAGACTTATCCACATTTGAAATGATATCCAAAACATTCCAAATACCAGATGCTCCAATCTTTTGATAACTTCCTACATAGATTGCCAAAGCAAAAATTAAGGCAGTTATACTAATTGGAAAATTATTTCTTTCTTTAGAATGATAATAATCACACAGAGCAAGACCAATAATAAATGCAGGCAAACAATTTGTATGAAGTATCACTATCAATAACAAGTAAACCAAATATCTTTTCGATGAATCCCCAAACAAAGCGAGTGTAGCAAATACAAGCATAGAACCTAAGAATTCAATAAGCATAGTCCAAAGTACCGGGTTATACGAGGAGGTTCCTCCCAAAAACAATGATGAATAAAGTCCTTCTTTAAGCATTTTAAAAAAATCGGGAGACATGTTCCATAAATGCGAAAACCAGAATGTACTTTTCGTATAAGTGGTTGCAGTATACAAATTAGAATAACATTCTGTTTTCAAAAGAATATACGAAACCACTACGGAAAATAAAATTGGTATTTCAAGCCTAAAATATCTCCTTATCACAGATTCCCTAAGGTATTGCCTGTCCTTAGTAATAAAATATTTATAACTAAGTGCATATCCGCTGATAACAAAAAACAGACAGACCGCAAATCCCGAATTAAAAAAAATATTTAAAGGGCTGTAGATAAATGCATCTTGCAAACTATTATCTGTGTGAATATAATTCGGATTAAAAGGAAATAATTCCGGATAAAAACTCAAAAGGTAATGATATAAAACAACAATCAAAGCTGCCATACCTCTAATTCCATCTATATATGCAATCCGATTCCCCTTCAAAATTTTATCGGGAATTACAAATAATACCCGTTAATCAGATACTTAATTACATCAATGGCATCATTATTTGAAGTAGCTGTAATTACATGTGTATGGTTATCCTTTACTGTTATAATGTTCCATTCGTGCAGTTTATTGCCATATGACTTGGCTTCGGCAATTTTTGAGCCATCGGTAAAAAAGATTGTAAAGGTTCTGACAATTTGGCCCCTTTCCGTGTTCTGCGCCACTTGCATACCGCCAATAACCTTATCATCCTGGTAAATTTGGTCCTTTATAAAGGTAATTCCGGCATTTCGGTTTCTCTTTACCAGCTTGTCTTGTTTATGATTGTCAGTTGAAGAAGCTTGCAATTGCTTTTCACTTGATTGCTGCGCGAAAATGCAACCGGTAACGCACAACGCTACTATCAGAAATTTAGTTTTCATTTCAGTTTATTTTGTACTTCGCCAAAGGTAAAATAAAATCAGGAGACCTTACCCTATCCTCTCCTACCTGGCGGGGGAATAAAACAAAAAAGGGGAACATTTCTGTTCCCCTTTCAAGTATCTGTATGTAGAATTACTTAGTCTCTGTAGTCGTTACCGCCGCCGTTGCTTTTGCGGAAACCGCCTCTGTTACCGCCGCCATTGCCGCCTCCGCCTTCGGTGCGTGGCTTAGCTACTGATACGGTGATGTTACGGCCTTCAAAATCCTTTTGGTCTAATTCGCCAATGGCTCTGTTGCCTTCTTCGTCATTTTTCATTTCAACGAAACCAAAACCTCTCGATTTTCCCGAGAATTTGTCGGTAATAACTTTGGTGGATAATACTTCACCATACTGGGAGAACAGGTTTTTTAAGTCTTCGCTGCGAACCTTAAAATTCAAGTTTGATACAAAAATGTTCATGTTAAAAAAAATAATTAATTAATAAAAAAACTCCAACCTGAACCTCCACAAACGTAACGCTTTGTAATTTTTTCGTCAATCTTATTTCGGTTTCAGATAATCGGCTGCAAATGTACAATTTTTATTATTACGTACAATAAAATTATTATTTAGGTTCTTATAGGGTGCTAAGGGCTATTATATAAAGGGGGTGGTTTACTTATAAATCACTGATAATGTGAATAAAATAACATTCAACTACTCCTATCTTCATAACAAGGCTTTGCAAAGCAATTTAACTGATTCGGCAGCTTTATTTAGGGTATAATTGCTTTGTAAAGCCCTGCAATAACAGGGTTACAGGAAAAGACCTCTCCCTAAAAGGCGAGGGCCTTTCTATTTCCACGCAATAATTACTTTTGTCGTCCTTAAAAATGATACGCAGATTATCCATAGTCGGTTTATTGATTGTATTGGGCCTTTGCGGCTGCTTCAATACAAACGAGCCAACGCCCAAAAGGCTGGGCTATTTTCGCATAGCCTTACCAGAACGCAACTACAAGACGTATACCGCTGAATGCCCTTTTACATTCGAGTATCCGCAATATGCAACAGTGCTGCGCGATTCGGGCGGGGGGCACAATTCATGCTGGTTGAATATTGTTTTTCCGCAGTTCCGCTGCAATATATATATGAGTTATTTGCCGGTAGATACCGACGTGCGCGCTATAATTGCCGAATGCCGCAAATATGTGGTGGAGCATGAAGTGAAAGCAAGCGGCATTAATGAGCGGGATGTGGAAAATCCGAAAGATAAAATATACGGAACGATATATGATATTGAAGGCAATGCGGCATCGAATATGCAGTTTTACCTGACCGACAGCACCCGCAATTTTATACGGGGTTCGCTTTACTTTTTTGCCGTGCCGAACAAGGATTCGCTGGAGCCGGTAGTCAACTTTGTGAAAGAAGACATTAACCATTTAATAGCGTCATTCCGCTGGAGGAAATAGATTAGGAAATGAAGAAAATAAAACTCCTTATACTTTTCTTTTCGTTCATAACTTTTAGTTTTTACTCAAAGGGGCAGGATAGTATCCGCAAGGGTTCATGGCTATCTGTCGATTTGCACTACGGGTTTATATTGCCGCTATATACAAGCAGCATGAATATCCTGATTCAAGGTCATGTTCCGGCATTTGAAGTGGATTATATAAACAAACCGGCCTGCACCGATAACTGGCTCAGCGCCTACCACTGCCCCGAAACGGGCATTGCTTTCTTTTCCGCATATTTGAATAACCCGGCCCAATTGGGGAATGAATATGGCATATACCCTTTTATAAACTTCCATTTAAAAAGAAGTTTTCATGAGGGGTTGTACTTTAGGATTGGAATGGGGCTGGCCTATATGCCCGTTACCTATACGCGGCTCGATAACCACAAAAACGATGTGATAGGCTCACATATAAACGCTATGTTTAATTTCCGGCTGAATTACCATTTTTATTTATCGGACCACACCAGACTGGAAGCCGGTTTGGGCCTGACACACTGCTCGAACGGAGCTTTTCAGACACCCAATTTGGGCATAAACCTTGTGACTGCCAACACCGGAATAACTTACAGCATTTCAAGCCCGGAAAAATGCATGAAGCATGATTATCCCGATACGGTAAAATCGAAGAAAATAGAGCATGAGCTCTTTTTAGTGGCAGGCGGTTCAGAAATCGAGCCTCCGGGCGGAGAAAGGTATCCGGAAGTAACTGTTTCTTATATTGGTTTCCGGAAATTGAGCCGGAAAAGCAAATTAGGACTGGGTGTGGATGTGTTTTACAATCAAGCCAATATTGCCCGTTTGAAAGTGGATTCAATAACCTTGAAAAATAATTTGCAGGATGTTCAGTTAGGATTTAAAGCCGCCTACGAAATTACATTGGGCAATTTATCGCTGCCGCTTGAAATGGGTGGTTACGCCTATACAAAATTTACGGGCAACGGCTCCATATATAACCGCATTGGGCTTAGGTACTATACACACAAACATATTATTGCCAACGTTACTTTATTAACCCATTTTGTTAAAGCCGATTTTATTGAATGGGGCGTAGGCTATAAATTTTGAGTTTTGAATTATGCATTTTAAATTAAAACAAACAAAACTGCTATCAGCTATAAGCTATTTTCTGGTAGCTATTAGTTTATTGTCTTGCAATAAAACGCCTGTTTGCGATTGTTTTGACAGCGCCGGTTCGGATGCTTCACAAACCAGAAGTTTGCCATCCTTCAACCAAATTGTAGCCAATGACAATGTAAATGTATTTATAACCACAGGAAGCCCGCAATCAGTCACTATTGAAGGCGGAAAAAACCTGATTCCCAATATTGGCGCAGACGTGAACGGGAATGTTCTTACTTTGAAAAACAACAATATTTGCAACTGGCTCCGCAGCTATAAAAAGAGCCATATAAATGTATATATCACTATGCCCGACCTGAATACCATCACCAATTCGGGGTATGGCACAGTGCAAAGCCAGGGCACGCTTACCTTCGATTCGCTGGTGCTGGGTACAACTAACTCCCCGGGTGATATTACACTGGATGTGAATGCCCGCTATATTAATGCCCACATGTTCGGCACAGCCGATTTAACACTTACCGGAACCTGTCAGAATTTTTTCTGCAATTATTTCGGTGGAACAGGTTTCATATACAATAGCGGACTGGTAGTAACTAACTATGCTTTCCTTTCTTCAAACACAACCGGCGATTCGTACTTGAACTGTACCGGCGGATTAGGGGTTCAACTATATGGCGAGGGGAATGTTTATTATTCCGGAAACCCTACCTCCGTCCAGTCTTCGGTAGTTGGTTCAGGGCAACTTATAAAACAATAAAAAAATATCTTCATTTTATCTTCATACAATTTCATTTATTTTACAACCTTACAGATACTATAAATATATCAAATCTACACATCATGAAAAAAATAGGCACCATACTTGCAACTGTAGTTCTGTTTACCGGGGTTTCTGTAGCTTCAGCCTACCAAACTAAACAAGATAAGCCCAAAACAGAAAAGAAATCGGACAAAAAAACAGAGAAGAAAGAAGTAAAGAAAGTACCTGCAAGGAAAAATGTTTCCAAAACAACAACAGCTCCTGCAAGTTCTGCTACCAAACAATAAACGCTATCCTTTTATACTAAGAAATCCTCCGGCTTAAGTGTCGGGGGATTTTTTTTAACAATAATTAATCTGCCCGTACTACCTTAATGTAATAAAGACGATACCTTTGCTTATCCTGTATCGTTAATTCATGCAACCCTGTACACAATGAATATTTTGCTTGTTGAAGATGAGCCTGAAGTAGCAGCCTTTATAAAAAAAGGGCTGGAAGAACAGCAGTTTCAGGTTACCGTGGAACATGATGGCATGGAAGGCAGTAAAACAGCAATTGAACAGAATTTCGATTTACTTATTCTGGACGTGGTTCTGCCAACTTATAGCGGAATAAAAGTATGCCAGCAGGTAAGAAAACACAAAAAGGAATTGCCTATCCTTATGCTTACGGCGTTGGGAACCATAAAAAATAAAGTGGAAGGATTTGAAAACGGAGCCGACGATTACCTTACAAAACCCTTTCATTTTGAAGAATTGACTGCACGGATAAATGCCCTTACAAGGCGGCGAATAATTAATTCGGGAAGAGTGTATAAAGTAGCCGACCTGGTAGTAGATTGCGATAAAGGGACAGCGAACAGGGCCGGAACTGAAATCCCATTAACCACAAAGGAGTTTACACTGCTCGAAAAACTTATCTCCAATAAAAACAAAGTACTGTCGAGAAGTGAAATAGCCGAGGCCGTTTGGGGCATAAACTTCGACCGGGGTACCAACCTGATTGATGTTTATATTAACTACCTGCGTACTAAAATAGATAAGAACCATTCTCAAAAATTGATTCAAACTGTAATTGGCCGTGGCTACGTGCTTAAAGAATTATAGGCTATGAAAGTAAAAAACCGTTTATCGCTCCAGTTTACATTCATGTTTGCGGTTCTGCTTTTTATAGTTCTGCTGGGTGTTTATTTTTTAGTGGAACAAAACCGGAGCGAAAGTTTTTATGCCAAATTAGATGACCGGGCACTGACGGTGGGGGAACTCTACCTTGCACAGGATAATATGTCGCCCGAGAATTTCAAAAAAGTTATCGAAAAATATCCCCAAACCCTTTCGCATGAGGTTACCCGCATTTACAATGATAAGTTCCAATCCGTATTCATTAAGGAAGATTCCATCAGCTGGTCGAATGCCAATTTAAAAAACATACACTCCTCGCTGGTATTTATAAAGGAGGATACGATAAGCTGGTCAAGGGATATTATTCAACAAGTAATCGACAAAAAGAAAATTCATTTCTCCATCGGAAACCAGCAAGTAGCGGGTTTGTATTATGTGGATAACTCCGGTAATTTTGTGGTTATAGCTTCCGCCATTGATGATGCAGGTGTTCAAAATATGAAAAGGCTGGCCTATATTATGCTATTTTCATTTCTCTCTTCTTTGGTAATTACATTTTTACTTGGCAGAATAGTTGCAACCATTGCCTTGCAACCTATTCTGAAAATAACCAACAACCTTAAAATTATCAGGTCAACCAGTTTAGATAAGCGCCTTACCATTACCCGCTATAAAAATGATGAGATAAACCAACTCTCTACCACTATTAACAATCTGCTGGAACATTTGGAGCAATCGTTTAATGACCAGCAATCATTTATATCCCATGCTTCGCATGAACTGCGGACACCATTAACAAAAATATTCGGCAAAGCCGAGGTAACCCTGAAAAACAAGCGCGAAACAGAGGAATATAAAAGCGCTTTGCAAAGCATCCTTACCGAAGCTGAAAAATTGAATGCATTGATAACAAGCTTGCTTGAACTCGCTCAAACGGGCATCGATACTGCTGAATTGCAAAAAATACAACTGGATGAATTAGTATGGGAAGTAGTAGATGAATGGGGCAATAAATCAGGCTTGGTGAAAGTAAATTATAACCTGCCCGACGACCCTGAAAAATATACCATTCAGGGCAACAGAAGGTTGTTGTTTGTAGCCTTAAGCAATATCTTAAAGAACGCTCTTAAGTTTTCCGGCGATAAAGAAGTGCTTTGTGAAATTTCATGCAATGATGCCGACGTAGTTATCACCATAAAAGACCAGGGTATTGGAATTGAATCGTCAGAAATCCAACACATTTTCCAACCATTTTACCGCGCCCAAAATGCCTTTAAACACCCCGGTTCGGGTATTGGATTATCCCTGGCAGAAAAAATAATCCGGCTTCACAACGGAAAAATCGGGATAACATCCGTAATTAATGAAGGCAGCACGTTTACAATACTATTTCATACATAACTGGTTTTTGCCGCAGGAATCGTCTATTGATATCTAATTAACAAATTCTAATGGTATTCTAATTGCTTCATAAAGAAAGCCGTGTATTTTTGCGCCATTACACTAAAGCAGCGTTTAATGCCATTTAGAAAAAATTACAAAAATAAATTACACTTGAAGGCACTCCTGTTTTTGTGCTCCGTATTTACTGCCCTTTTTACGCAGGGGCAAAATAGTACCCCCTTGAAAGAGGATACTATTACTATAAATATTCCTGCTGCAGAACAACGCTTTGTGAGCATGAATCTTTCCCTTCTTGCAAAGCAATATGATGTAAAAATTGCACAGGCAACTTACCTTCAGGCAAAACTGTGGTATAATCCGAACCTGACATACGGGCAAACCTTGTACAATCAGGACAGTAAAAAGTTTTTTGATAATAACTATCCCGCAGAAGGGGAAGTTGACCGTACCTTCCAACTTCAGCAGTTGCTCACTATTGGAGGTCGCCACAGCGCTACTGCAAAACTTGCCAAAGTTGGAGTTATCCAAAGCGAGTTTCAATTGGCTGATTTATTGCGCAGCCTGAAATATCAGATGTATACAGACATTTCTGACCTGTACAATAACCAGACGCTGGTAAATATGTATGTATCCGAAGAGAATAAAATAAGGCATTTGGTTGAAAGCACACAGGCAGAATATAAATTGGGTAATGCATCGGGCAATGATGTAATACGCCTGCAGGCACAACTGCAGGATATAGTGGCTCAGGAAATTACTGCCAGTCAGGCCATATCGAGTGATGAACAGGATTTGGGAATATTGCTTGCCTACAAAGGAAATACATACATAGTAGTGAGAGACCTTGGTATTCCGTCTGCTGAAATACCGCCTTACATGTCTATTCTGGACAGCGCAAAAAATAACAGGCCCGACCTTAAACTGGCTTACGCAGGGGTTCAGTACAGCGAACAAAACCTAAAACTGCAACATTCTACTTCTGTTCCCGACCTTACATTAGGAGTTGCAAATATTGGCGCAGGTTCTGTAATTCCCGATTATTGGGGAATAACTGCCAATATCGACTTGCCTGTCTTTAACCGCAACCAATGGAACGTTACCCAAGCCAAAGAACAAAAAAAACAAGCCGAATTAAATGACAGCCTTGCCCTATATTCAGTAATGAACCAGGTAACTGCATCGTATACCAATCTTTACCGCATCAATAATCAATATTCGCAAATCGATTCGCACTATGAAAGCGATTTGAATGAAATGATGGACAATGCCATTGCCAATTACGATAAAAGGTATATCAACCTGCTCGATTTATTGAGCCAAATCAGCACCTACATTGACGGAAAAACCAACCTCATAAATATGAAAGTGCAATATTTCAATGCCATTCATGCCCTTAATTACACAACCGGAATTGACATAATTAAATAACCATGTTAAACAAACTGTTTTCATTATTCATACTTGTTGTTTTCTTCCTAACAGGCTGCAAACAACCAGCCCCGCAGGCAGCCGACCAACCCGCAGATTCGAATTTGGTGGAACTTAACGCTATTCAGATGAAGCAAATTACCATGGATTCAGTAAAAATAGAAGAAGAAAGAACCGACCTCGCGTTAAGCGGAAAAGTGACATTTGATATGGATTACTTATCGCCTGTTTACAGTTTCGTAAGCGGAAACGTACTGAAAGTAAATGTTTCGCAAGGCGACCATGTAACCAAAGGCCAGGTGCTGGCAATATTGAAGAGTGCTGACGTAAGTAATTACCAGGGCCAATATGCGGTGGCACAGGGCCAGTTAAAAACGGCTACCCGCAACCTCGACATAGCCAATGAACTATATAAAACCAAAGTATATTCGGAAAAGGATGTGATGCAGGCCCAGAATGATTATAAATCAGCTTTAGCTTCCCTCCATACGGCTGAAACATACCTTAAAACATATAAAGTTTCCGGCTCCGACAGTAATTCCACCTATACGGTTACCTCCCCTATCGATGGGTATGTGGTTTCAAAATCAATCAGCGAAAGCATGAATGTACGTGCCGATAATACCAATCCGTTATTCACCATTTCATTCCTGAAAACAGTTTGGGTGCAAGCCAATGTGTATGAAAACGATATTCCGCAAATAGCCGTTGGCGATTCAGCGGATATTACCACGGTAGCTTATCCGGATAAAAAAATAAAAGGCACCATTTCAAAAATTGCCAATATGCTCGATTCTTCGGCCAGCACCATGCAGGCAAGAATAGTGCTCGATAATTCAGACGGATTATTAAAGTCGGGCATGTTTGCCACAGTTAATGTACACATCGACAAACATAAAAAAGCATTGGCAGTTCCGAAAGAGGCGCTGGTTTTTTATGATAATGATTACTATGTAATGGTAGCCAAGGGCAATAACAAGTTTGAAAAAAGAAAGATTACCATTGAAGGTACCAATGAAACAGATGCCTACGTAACAAAAGGCCTGCAAACTGGTGAAGCCGTAGTTTGCAAAAACAGTCTTTATGTTTACGGACAATAAAACTTGCTTTGAATGAATAAACTTGTAAAAAGTATTGTTGCCTTCTCCTTAAAGAATAAAATATTTATTCTTTTTGCCACCATTGTTATTGCCATACTGGGGGCCATAGCCTACAGCAAAACACCTATAGAGGCATATCCGGATATTACCAACACGCAAATAATAATTATTACCCAATGGCAGGGACGTGGCGCACAGGAAGTAGAACGGCAGGTTACCATACCTATAGAACTTGCCATGAATTCGGTGCAGGAAAAAACGTCTATTCACTCCACCACTATGTTTGGGTTGTCACAAATTACCATTATTTTTAATGATGGAGTGGATGACTACCATGCACGTGCGCAGGTAATGGATTTATTGGGCAATGTTCAGTTACCGGCAGGAGTTCAGCCGGAGGTGGAACCTCCTTATGGCCCTACCGACGAAATATTCCGCTTTACGGTTCAAAGTAAAACCAAATCTCCGCTGGAATTAAAAACTATAGAAAATTGGGTGATAGAGCGCAATCTCCATTCAGTGGAAGGGGTTGCCGATGTTAACAGCTATGGCGGCCCAACCAAAGATTATGAAATAGATGTAAACCCTAATTTGTTGCGCAAGTACAACATCACCGCATTGGATGTTTACAACGCTGTTTCAAACAGCAACATTAATGCCGGTGGCGATGTAATTGACCAGGGAGAAGTGTCATTTGTGGTTAGGGGAATCGGACTGCTGAACAATATAGATGAAATAAAGAATGTCATTATCAAAAACATGAATGGCGTACCCTTGTTGGTGCAAAATGTAGCCGAAGTGCGGATAAATAACCTGCCTCGTCTGGGCCGGGTGGGTATGGATACTGCCAATGATGTGGTGGAAGGTGTAGTGGTAATGCGCAAAGGCAGGAACCCGCAGGAGGTATTGAAATTGGTACGTGCCAAAATCGATGAACTGAATACATCTATACTTCCTTCGGATGTTAAAATTGTGCCCTTTTATGACCGCAATACGCTTATTACCTATTGCACCGAAACTGTTCTTCATAACCTGGTAGAAGGTATAATTCTGGTAATCGGGTTGGTATTTTTATTTATGGCCGATTGGCGCGCAACATTAATAGTAGCTATTATCATTCCGCTTTCTCTCTTGTTTGCTTTTATCTGCATGCTTATAAAAGGAATGCCTGTAAACCTGCTTTCCCTTGGTGCCGTCGACTTTGGAATAATTATTGATGGCTCGGTCGTCTTAGTCGAGGGCTGCTTTGTAGTATTCGACAGAAAGTACAAAGAATTGGGCAAGGAAGCGTTTAACAAACGCTCCAAAATGGGCTGGATAAAGAATACTACCATGGATATGGGTAAGGCCATTCTTTTTGCCAAACTTATTATCATTACTGCGTTAATTCCTATTTTTTCGTTTGAAAATGTAGAAGGAAAAATATTCTCTCCACTTGCATGGACCCTTGGGTTTGCTCTTATCGGCGCACTTATCTTCACCCTAACCCTTGTTCCGGTATTAATACACATGTTGCTAAACAAAAATGTGTACGAAAAACATAATCCTGTTGTAATAGGAATTGAAAAGGGATATATGAAACTGTTCAATTTTACGTTCAGGCATAAAAAAACAAGCCTTTTGCTTGCCGTTGTTTTACTGGGCGGCAGCTTATATATCTCTACGTTTTTAGGTTCAGAGTTTTTACCGCACCTGGACGAAGGCGCACTTTGGGTAAAAGCCCAAACCCCATTGGGTGTTGCATTGCCCAACTCCTCGGCCCTTGCCGATAGCATGCGCAAAGAATTAGGAAGCTTTAAAGAAGTTAAAACTGTTGTATCGCAAACAGGCAGGCCCGATGACGGTTCCGACCCGGAAGCCTTTTCAGATATCCAATGCGATGTTATTTTATATCCAAAAGAAGAATGGAAACGAAATATCAGCAAGGATTCGCTGATTGATGAGATGAATAGCGTATTGGTTTCGAAACATGTGGGTGTTGTATTTAATTTCTCCCAACCTATCCGCGATAATGTGGAACAGGCTGTTTCAGGTATGAATGCAGCATTAGGATGCCAGATTTCAGGCACGGATTTTGCCGTATTAAATGAGAAAGCAAAGCAGATATTCGATACGCTTACAAAAATTAAAGGAATTGAGGATTTGGGTGTACTGAAAAATTTAGGCCAGCCTGAATTGGATATTGATTTGGAACAGAATAAAATGGGGCTTTACGGAGTAAGTACCGCGAATGCCAATGCGGTGGTGCAAATGGCCATTGGGGGGCAGGCCGCCACACAGGTTTTTGAAGGAGAACGACTATTCGATTTACGTGTGCGTTACGCTCCTGAATTCAGGAAAACGGAAGAAGAACTAGGTAATCTTATGGTTCCAACCATGAATGCCGGGGAAGTTCCACTTAAATTGATTTCCACTATTACACAAAAAACAGGTATTAGTTCTATATACCGGGCGAACAATCAACGGGTAATAGCCGTTAAATTTTCTGTCCGCGACCGCGATATGGGAAGCACCATTGCTGAATGCCAGCGCAGAACCGCTAATGTAAAAGTACCTAAAGGATATAAAATAGACTGGATTGGAGAGTTTGAAAGCCAGGTGAGGGCGGTAAACCGCTTAAAACAAGTAGTGCCTATCAGCTTGCTTCTGATTTTCATCATCCTCTTTATGACTTTCGGCAATTTGCGCGACTCTACCATTATCCTGCTAAATGTGCCCTTCGCATTGATTGGCGGTATTTTTGCCCTTTTGCTCACCGGCACCAATTTCAGTATTTCGGCAGGTATCGGATTTATTGCTCTGTTTGGCGTATGCATACAGAATGGCGTTATACTTATAGTACAATTCAAACGAAATTTACAACAAAAGCAAAACCTGATAGAAGCAATTGTAAACGGGGTAAGGGAAAGGGTAAGGCCTGTAATCATGACGGCATTAATTGATATGGTAGGGCTTTTCCCCGCAGCTGTCAGCACCGGAATAGGTTCTGAAGCGCAAAAACCGCTTGCCATTGTTATGATTGGCGGACTTGTGTCGGCAACCATATTGGTTTTATTGATTCTGCCTATAATATTCTATATGGTTTACCACCCTCGCCAGCGCATGGATTAAAGCTATTTCTGTTACTCGCTTCCCTTCTTTACAGCCTGATTGGCAAATAAAAAATATCTTTGCCCGGTGAGTATAGTTACTATAAATAGAATTACACGCACCTTACAAAAACAGATTTAATGAAAAGATTTATTCTATTGGCCATTTTATCTGTTTTTATGGTGAATATCGGCATTGCCCAAAGCGGTTCAGACAGCACCAAAAATGACAAAAAACATTCCTTTGCCATTACCGGGGGCTACGGTAAAGCCCGTAAAAAGGACAGTATTGTTAAACGGTTCTCTTTCGGGTTTAATTATGGAACAGCATTCCCGGTAGGAAATTTCCATATGGCAGACCAGACAAAATATCCTATCAGTTTGTTGAATGGTAAGGATACGAACCATTTGGGCGGCTATGCGCTGTCAGGCTTTCATTATCAATATTACTTTGCATACAGGGTATATAAACGATTAAGCATTATGCTCTTTTTAAGCGGCAGCGATATTGGCTACAACATAAATGCGGTAAACTCGCAATACATCCAGTTCTTCCCGCCTAATACGGCTGTTGTTACCAGTGGCGATAACTACTACATTCTGCAATACCTTATCGGCCCCATTTACAATTTGCGGCTTGCCAAATATTTTTCCATCGAACTGAAAGCGCTGGGCGGGCTTACATCAACCAATTACCCTACCCTATCCTATTCCGGTTTGCCCGTCAGCACACTTTATTCCTTTCCGCAGGGAAATGGATTTGGCTATAACCTTGGAGCAGGACTAAAATATACGGCAGCCGAAGGCCCAATTGCTGTTCACCTGAATGTATCGTATGCGGGTTCGGTTATTAATTATTCAAGTTATAGCATTGCCCTTTATACACCCACCACCAATAATCCCGCCACGTCAAATATCTATATCAGTTCAGCGACCTATACTGAACCGAAATCGCTTTCTGTATCGTTGCTTCAGGTAACTATGGGTTTATCGGTAGAACTGTAGATTTTGCGGTACACCTCTTCAGCTATTTTAAAATTCCGGTATTTTTCCGCTAACGGCCTTATCTGATTAAATACCTCTAACCTATTTCTGTCTCTAATAATGGCATCTATTTCTTCGGCAGCATCGGTATATGCTATTCCATCAAACCGATGAAGTATGGCACCCGCTTTGTTTTCCTTGATTATATCGGAATCTACAGATATATTAGGCGGAATAACAACCGGCAACCCCATGGCCCAATATTCCCCGTCTTTTATTGGCGTGCAATACCACTTGGTGGGAACGGGCTTAACGGGAGAAATAGCAAAATCGGCAAGGCCCATGTAGAGTGGGACTTCAGCATGTTTCACAAATAACTTAATTACAGTATACGGCTCTATTTTATGGTTAGTACATTTTTCTTTCAAGTATTCATCACTTGTATTGCTCAGCAATAAAAACCGAAAATTATCATCGCCCCACCGTTCGGCGCATTCCTTTATAAAAGCGAAAGTTTCATCTTCCAGATAAATACCACCGAATTTTCCCGCATATACGCATACTATTTTATCTTCCAGGTTGTACTTATTCAGCAATTCCTTATTCTTTACAGACTTTACTGAAAAGGTATCCAAATCAATACAGGCAGGCTTTACAGAATAATTAGTTACGGTAGTTTTATATTTTTCAAGAATATATTTCTCCATTCCGGGCGCCGCAAAAATTAAATGATTGGCAAGGCGCGACTCCAGTTTTTCAAAAAAGAAAAGCACCTTGAATTTCAAACCTGATTTGTTCCAGGTTTTATTTTCAACCATCGCTTCTGCATGAGGTTCGAAACTGTCAATATTGAGTTTCAGATTTCGGTCGAACATTTTCAGAATAGCACCCACAGCCCCGGCTGTGGTGCACCAGGGGTGAACTGTTTTAATGCTTTTCTTCCGGATTATTTTGCGGAGCGCAAGAATATTCAGCAGCCAGCCGATGAAAAGCATACGTTTTCCCGATGGTATTCGGATAGATATTATACCATCCATCCTTTTAACGGAAATTGCATTTTGATTTTTGTCAATGGTAACCACATAGGGGTAACAGCCCGTTATATTTTGAATTATGCGAACGTATGGCAGGGTGTATGTCTGCACAAGGGCGTCTTCAAAAGGCCATTGGGTTATAAATAATATGCGGGTACGGCTGGTTTTCAAGTAGAATATTGGCTATTTCGAATGCAAATATCAGGGATTATTGCGAGTAATAACCACGGGATTCATAATTTTGTGAACCACAAGACTCATGAGCACTCCCGAAATAAGCGTAGTTATTCCTGCATACAATGTTTCCAAATACATTGCCGACAGCATTACATCGGTGCTTAACCAATCCTATCCCAACTGGGAATTAATTGCGGTGGATGATGGCTCTACCGATAATACGGCTGAAATTATAAGCGGTTTTTTAACCGACAAGCGAATTAAACTGATAAAACAGCCAAACAAAGGAGTATCGGCAGCGCGCAATGCCGGAATAAGGGCTGCGGCAGGTAACTATATTACCTTTCTGGATGCGGACGACTATTACTTACCAACAAATCTCGAAGAAAAACACAACCTTCTCCTGAGTAATTCCATTATAGATTTTGTGTATTGCGATGTAATGCATTGCGATGAAAAACTGAATGATGAAAGGGTTGAAAAAGGGGTTGAACCCGATAATCTTTTCAAAAAAGTGTTGCAATGGCAAGGGGAAACGATACCTACTCTACCCTCCAACATTATGGTTAAAACAAACCTGATGAAGGAAAAATTTCTGTTTGACGAGCATTTATCCAATTGCGCTGACCGTTATATGAAGATTATACTTGCCAGAGATGCTTATGCTGCCTACCTGCCAAAAATACTGGTAAAATACCGAAATACGCCCGGCAGCATGAGTAAAAAAGTGTGGCTGCTTGAAAAAGATGAATTATACATTGCTCATAAAATTAAAGAACAGCACCTTATTCCCGAAGCCGCATTCAGGCGGAAAGTATTATCGAATATGTATTTAATTATCTCGGGAAGCTGGTATACCGATGCGCATAAATCAGGCAGAGCGTTACTATTTGCGCTTAAAGCAGGAATGGTTTATCCACCTGCATTTATAAAGGCTTTCAAAAAGGTATTAGGTATAAAGGCAAAAAGTAAACAGATATGATTTATTCTCCCCTGTAAACTTTAATATGCTCATCCAGCATCTTTTCCACGCTGAATAAATCGGAGGCTAATTTCTTTGTTTTATCTCTCATTGCATCACGCTCTGAAGGGTTTTCAAGCATCCATGCCACTCCTTCGGCAATGCCTTTAGGGTCTTTATCTTCGGTAAAATAGCAAGTCTCTTTGTGTTTTAAAGCATCGGCAGCCACCCCTGTTTTAGATGTAACAATAGGTACTCCGTTTGCCATAGCCTCTACCAGTACAAAGCCAAAAGGCTCCATAACTGCTGCATGTACATATACATCCATTATACCATATAGCGACGGAATATGTTTCCTGTCCACCCATTGGGTAAATACAATATATTCAGAAAGGCCGTATTTATTTACCAAATCTTCCAGTTCTTGCTGCTGTTCTCCATTACCAACAAAAAGGAATTTTACATTTTTATATTTTAATGTAATCGCTTTTGCCGCTTCAATAATGTATTTATAGCCTTTCCATTCTATATAACGGGCAATAGTTCCCAATACAATTTTACCTTGAAGTCCATACTTTTCAATCAGCATTTTTTTGTCGGCATCCACCTGATTCGTAAAAGCCCGAATAGGGATGCCGTTATGAATCATCCTGATTTTACGGGCAGGCGCTTTTTCCTTTTCCAACAGGAATTTTTCAGAGTCTTTGCTGATTGCAATAATATCGGTAGAATTTACATTATTAAACCTGTCTGCCCATACCCACATCGGTTTGAAATACCAATGAAAAGCAGTATCCTGTTTGCGGATTACGCGTTTTTTAATTCGGGCAAAACGGGCAGCTAAAAGAGCAGGCAGCGAATCATCAAAAAGATGCGCATTTACCACATCAGGCTTTAACCATTTAAAGAGCTTATATAACTTGAAAAAGGACGTAATCATTCCGGTTTTCCGTTTGGATGAATCAAATTTTACCCAATAGGCATCGCATCCAAAAACCTTCATTTCATCTATTAAATGAGGTTTTTCGGGGTACATTACAATAAATGAAAACTTCACATTCGGATAATTGTGCAAACGCTCCGCAAACCAATTAAGATAAGGAACCGAAGAATTATTAGCTATTACATGAACGACGTGCATTTCCTTTATTAATAAGCTTTGCAGGATAATACTATGTTATATTTTTTATCACCGAATCCATATCGGAAAAGGAGAGGTATATTTTTTCGGAACGTGTGGGAGAGAATAAATAATTACGCTCATCAGGGTTATATTCCAGCTTATCGACACGAATTAAAGCATCTTTACTTATCAGATAAAAACTATACCCATATTCTTTCATGATTCGTTCTATCTCCACATGCGTCACCATTTCAAAATGGCCTTTTTGGCCTTCTCCTTCGGGGAATAAAACCTCCATCAGTATAAGCGGCTTATCGTTTTTCAGGATATCGCTCATTCCTTCCAGTACTTCCTTTTCATGAAACTCGCAATCCATTTTAATCAGCTCTATGTTGGAAATCGATTGCTTGTTTTTATAATTATCCAATGATATGGAGGGAACCATAATTTCTTCAGCATCATCTGCCCAACCCCTTTTGGTAGAGCCCGCGAGAGCTATCCCATTTGTTTTCGGTAAATAAAATTTTACGGGCATTTCCGAATTACCAACTACTGAATTTTCAGCAATTACATTCGTCAGGTTGTTTATGTTTACATTCTTATTCAGGCGTTCGAAAATATGCTTCACCGGCTCGAAAGAATACACCTTTGCAGTTGGGTTTGAACTTGCGCCAATCAAAGTAAAATAGCCAACATTGGCTCCTATATCAATAATGGTTTTGCATTGCTTACTCAGGTAATAAAATAATTGTACCGAAGGCCCTTCATAGCCCATGTAACCTTTCCAAAAGGCTTGTGTAGAAACATAGTCATCGCCTTTTGAATATATTTTCACCTTTTCGCCTTTTGGCAAATGGAATGAAATAATCCCGGTTACCGGCCAATGAAGTGAAAAGAAATTCAAAACACGCTGGTCAAAGGCGGTTCTATTTTTAACCAACACCCTCACCGGTATATTAATTATGGGGGTCGCCCTTAAATATTTAAATATGTTTTTTACGCCCATTATAAAAACTTAATTGTAGTTATTAATGGAATTAAAACTGATAGCAATATTGTAGAGCATGAATTTCCATTTAATTGGTAATGGGGCAAAAATAACATTATCGGAAGCAACAAAGTTCAGCAGCGGGTATTTTAATAGATTAGCCAGGCTCTTTTTATAGCCTTTAGCTTCCCGCGGCACCATATTCGGGAAGTGCTTTACATATTCAGGGTGCACTTTAAAAATTTCATTTTTTGCATTGGTATATTCCCGTTGCCGCCGCAAAAATGACTTTATATCGGGCCAGTCATTATGCCAGGCTTTAAGGTCCCTATCATATTTTACAGAAATACCTTTATTAATAGCTCTGACAGCAAAATCAAAATCCTCGCCATCGGAAAAACGGGTATCAAACCCACCCAGTTGTTGAAATATCTTTTTTGGCAGAGACATGTTAGAGGATGTAAAATTAAATCGCTCCAAGCTTACATCTTCTTTAATCGGGCTTTTAGTTTTCCATCCATTTTCCATTTGAATCAGATACTTACCAAAATCATACGCAGCATTGGCAGGATTACGGTATCCATTGCCCGAGACAATAATATCGGGGCATTCAAGATGGTATTTAATATGACTTTCTATCAGGTTACTTTCCGCAAGCATATCATCATCCAAAAAAATAATCAAATCTCCCATCGCCAATTCCACTCCCCTGTTCCGGGATTTGCCGCGGCCTGAGTTTTCCTGTGGAAATACTTTTATTTTTAAAGTTGCGGCATACTTCTCTGCCAATGATGTTGCGAAATCGGTGTAGTTAGTATTATCTATTATTACAATCAGCTCATCTATAAAATCAGCTTGCGGAATCAATTTTTCAAGGGTTTCCGGGAGTTTTAAAACCGGATTATAACTGGGTATAATTACACTTGTTTTCATACCGTTTTGCCTTTAACAAACAAGTTAAAATAAACTCCGCTTATTTTAGCCGCATACTCACGGTCAAAAGCGGTTGCATAAAGCATAGAGCGCAATAATACATATGCTTTGGCATAAAACCAGCTATAATATTCTACTATAAAATCATATTCATTTTGATGCTTCCAGTTCAGCACAGATTCCGATGAGGATGCGCCCATATAGTGAATAACAGAAGTCTCCGAATTGTAATAAATCGAATATCCCATTTTTCGGATTTTGTAGCACCAGAGCAAATCTTCGGCATACATAAAAAATTCACCGGGAAGTTTTATTCCATCGAACTTTTCCAGCACTTTTCGGGGAAACATAAAAAATGCGCCCCAAACAGAATCACAATACATGCTTGCCTTGTGGTCGCAAAAACCATTCCCCATAATCAGTCCGCGCTTAGGTTGCGGAATCAGCTTATGAATCCTAAACAGTTCTATAATTGTGCGACCGATGGACGGAAACCGTTGACATTGATTCTGAATAGTGCCATTCGGATATTTAAGCATACAGGTTACCAGTCCTATCTTTTCGTTATTCTTCAAAACATTCAGGCATTTGGAAACAGAATCCCCGGTTAAAATGACATCGCTGTTTAAAAGCAAGAAGTTTTCGCCTTTTGCAGATTCCAAACCTAAATTATTGCCTCCTGTAAATCCTCTGTTAACAGGACTTTTGATTAATTTTACAGTGGAAAATTTTTGGAGGAACAAATCAGCGGAACATTCCGCCGAGGCGTTATCTACCAAAATAATCTCATAGCTGCAATCCTTTGTGAATTGAATAACCGATTGGATACAGGAGCAGGTAAGCTCGAATGTATTGTAGTTTACTATGATTATCGATACGTCCACTTTGTTGCTTTAAAAACAGATTACATACGTCAGTTGTTTGAACAGCGAATTTTCCAATATATAAGGCTTACTAAGGCTCCGAATTTTCCTGACAAAATAATTACTATTGTTAATCTCAGCAAATGCAATGGCATCCTTGGAAACATCTACTCCTAAATGGCTACAAATGTTTTGCATTTGCGCTATATTTCTAGCATACAAAAGGGTTCTATACTTTTTATTGGCCAGCCCATATTTCAAATTATCTTTAAAAAACAAACCCACTTGCTTCATGAAAGGCGTTTTCGCCGGAAAGTATCCAATTGCATTCGTATCATGCATTCGGTATTTCATAAGGGGCTTATTTATAAAACTGAGTTTGCCCGCAGAACTGCAAACCATAAGCAACCAATGGTCGTGCAGGCAGATAATGTTTTCAGTTTGCATGGCTTGTTCTATCAGTTTCCTGTTAAATAGCATATTGCAACCGGGTACATAATTCTTCAGAAAAAAAACCTGCATTCCTTTATCCGGATTATGCCCTGCCATTTTCAAAAAAGATGCGGAAATCATATTCAATCCTGCATCTGCTACCTGTAAATCGGAAAATACAATATGCGCTTTATCAGGCAATCTGGTTTCCTCTTCAAGCATTACCGATAGCATGGTTGAAATTTTAGAGGGGAACCAGAAATCGTCCTGGTCGCAATATATGGCATAATCGGCACTGCATTGCTTTAGCAATTTACAGAAGGAAGCATTGAATCCAAGATTGCCTTCTGTATCACTATAAAGCTTTATCTTATCCGGATATTTGCTTACATATTCAGAAATAATAGACTTTGTCGAATCCTTGGAACCATCATCCCGAATTGTTAATCTCCAATTGGTATAATCTTGCTGAAGAATACTATCCAACTGAACGCCGAGGTATTTTTCACCATTATAAGCAGAGAGCAATATTTCAACGGAGACATTCATTTTTCTTCAGATATAGTTCAAATTATATCCTTATTCTTCATAACGCCGGCCTTGCGCAAAAGATTACTGAATGAGGGAAAACAAGCACGCACGAAAAAACTAATCGCGAGTCTTTTGTCCCTATTGGCTTTAAAAAGCATCAATTTATTCAGGTATGAACGATTTAAATATTGGCTGTGCTTTTTCGTCATGTACTCATCTATTAAAGCCATTTTGCGTTGCTCTATTGAACGTATCATAGATTTTGACGAATACCGATAATCAAACAATACTTTATTTACGTATTTAAATTTTCCATTCTGAAAAGCAATCCGCAGCCAGAAATCCCAGTCCTCATAGCCCATTACAGGCATTTTTTCATCATAGCCACCCAATTTTTCCCAGGTAGATTTGCGATAGACGGCACAAGCATCGATATAGTTTTCAATCATCAATCGTTGCAAGTTGAACTCTCCGCTTTCCCATACTCCGGCCTTCTCGCCAAAATATTCAGCATTGCCATAAACCACATCTAATTCGGGGTTTTCATCTAATAGCTTTATTCCTTCCGAAATATATTCAGGCCTTATTTTATTATCACTGTCAAGCGGCAAAATATATTTTCCTTTTGCCGCTTTAATTCCGGCATTCCGGGCTGCGCCCAAGCCTTTATTTACTTGATTTATTATACTGCATCCATTTTCCGACAACTCATTGAGTATAGCAAGTGTTTCTGAATCCGTTGAGCCATCATTAACAATAATTATTTCGCAATAATATTTATCTATAAATCCCAAAGCGCTTTTCAAAGCTTCTTCAAGATACTGCCCTTGATTGTAGCAGGGAATAATTATGGAAATTACAGGATTCATGGTTTAATTTCTTTTTTCCCAACTACAACATAATTCATCGTATTGAACTCGTTTAAATTTTTCCTGTCAAGATAGGAGAAAATACGGTTCACAAAGGTTCTGAAAAAACGCATTTTTACTATTCTGGCTGGCATAGTGTGTATAATCACCTGTCCCATCAAAGCCCATTTACCGCCATTGGAAAGTATTTCCTTTACAGTAAAACCATTCTTTTCAAGAATATATTTAAAACCATGTTTTGTAAAGCGGAAAAAATCATATGGCTCTTCATGCAAATGCCAATACATAGGCCCTGAAACAATAAAATGCCCTCCTGGTTTTAACAATCGAAAAGCCTCGCGCACCAATGCCTGGTGGTCTTCCACATGTTCAATTACCTGTGTGGAGAATACGGTGTCAAAACTGGAATCGGGCAACGGGATTCTGGTTGCTTCGCAAATAACATCCACACGGTTTTGGTCTGATTGAACTACATCGCAACCCACATACTCTTTTGCTATTCCCTGAAACATACCTTCGTAGGGTTTGTTTCCGCAACCAATGTCAAGCACTTTTCCGCCTCCGTATTTTTTCACGGCTAACTCCAAATCCCTGATTAACGGTTTATATACAAGATAATAATGGTCAGCTTTATCAATCTTGCTGTAATCGGCAAACCGGTATTGATTTTCTTCCCTCATCCGTTTTTTTTCTTGAAGAGGCTATCGAGAAAATACTTGAATGTAGCCTTACTTGAATGGAGTATAGACTCGTAATAATCAATTTTCCGTACTTTCTCTTTCAGCATTTCCGGATGAACGAGGGACATTACTTTTTGCCCTTTATGTAAAGCCAGTTCCTTTAATTTAGGATAGTTTGCTAACGCAGATTCCTTTACAAAAAACATGATGTTCTGCCTGTACCACCATTGAATTCTGGAATCATTCCATATTCTTGGCCGCAAACAATCCACAACCGCATATCCGTTTTTCGCGAAAATATTCCCCCAATATTCATGAAACTGCTCGTTTATGTGCATTGTACCTTCCTGTGCAGGTATTGCTGCCGAAAACAAAACGACATCGCTTAGCGCGCATAAGGATTCCACAAACAGTTCGGCTGAATTGGCGGGCAAATGCTCTGCCACTTCCAAACAAGTTACCATACCAAATCGCTTCGTGCTTTTGTATCCTTGCTCAAGATTGAAATCTTCAAACTTATCTGTCTCAATCAGAAGTTGCTTTTTATCTACATAGGCTCCGTCAACTCCTTTAATATCTTTTATGCCTCTTTTTTCCCAAACACTTAGCCATGCACCAATACCGCAACCAATATCGATTACAGAAGTCGGATTAACGTATTCCTGCACCATAGGGATAATAGCATCTGCCGAAGCAAGCGCGCCTTGCAAATGATATTCATAAAAGTTATCCTGATAGGTAGTGGGTTTCATCGAATAAAAATCAAATTAGTCGGGATTCGGGAACAATAAAGCCATGTGCCGGGTAGTGCTGGTATGTGCGGGTTTTCTGCGGGCTTTCAATAATAGAGAACTCTATACATTCCTTTTGCCAATCATACGTTTCGCTGAAATGCGGGCCCAGCCATGCATCCAGATAATAATCGCCGGGAATAAACCCGTTCATGTCAATTTCGGCGCTAAGGTGGATAGCCGCACCTCCCGACTTGATAAATGGTTCCAAATTAGGTATAGCCTGCCCCACAGGTGTACCCAGTTTACTGAATATATCATATGAAATGAAGGAAGCAGCCATTTCAGGCATACATTTAATTTCCGAGTGAACAACCAATTTCAGATAGGGTTGCTTACCTTTTATTTCCACATCTATTTTACTGAAATGCGGATGGCTTAATTCCTTTTTCTGAGCCCATGAGGTGCTGGCAATAGAGCCTGAATGAAGGTAATGCGTAATCACCTCCTGCGAACTTCCGGTCATTGCAATCTGTCCATCTTTCAGCAAAATTGCTTTTTTGCAAAGGTTTTGAACGGCATTTAAGTCGTGGCTCACGAAAAGAATTGTGCGGCCATGTTTATTGATGTCTTCCATTTTACCCATGCACTTCTTTTGAAACTCGGCATCGCCCACAGCAAGCACTTCATCAATCACCATAATTTCCGGCTCCAAAAAAGCGGCCACAGAAAATGCAAGCCGCAATTGCATACCACTGCTGTAAAACTTCAACGGAGTGTCTAAAAACTTTTCAGTACCACTGAAATCGATAATCTCATCGAATTTATTTTGGATTTCTTTCCGGCTCATTCCAAGTATAGAACCATTCAGGTATACATTTTCACGCCCCGTGAGTTCCGGATGAAAACCGGTACCAACTTCTAGCAAACTTGCCATACGTCCCCTTGAAATAATGCTACCTGTTGTAGGCGGTGTAATTCTTGAAAGCACTTTCAACAACGTAGATTTACCGGCACCGTTTTTACCGATAATACCTATGCATTCGCCCTGTTCTACATTAAAACTAATATCCTTTAATGCGTAAAAATCCTCTTTAGTACCTTCAGACTTTTTAAATACGGAAGAAATAGCATCGCGCATGCTCACATACGCCTGCCCATTATGCGAAATGCGGAATTTCTTAGAGATATTTTTTATTTCCAGTATGGGTTTCATCATCAGGCTAGGTCAGCAAAAAAGGCTTCCGTTTTGCGGAAATAATAGATTCCGGCAATAAAGAAAAGAATGGCAAAAAATAGGCTTATGGCAATCAGGCGCAGTTCCAAAATTTGCCCGTTAAATGTGGAACGGAATAGCTCTATAGCGCTATACATAGGATTAATTGCCAACACATATTTGGCTCCCGGAAACTGGAACATAGATATGGGATAAATAACCGGTGTAACAAACATAAGCACCTGCACCAAAAATGGCGTTACATACCTAAAATCGCGATATTTAATAGTTAAAGCCGCAAGCAGTGAACCGACTCCAAAAGTTGAAACTGCGGTTATAAGTATACTTACAGGGACTAAAAGTAAAAACTTGCCCAATTCGAAGGTGATATTATTATGATAAAAAACTAACATTCCAATTAGGATGATAAAAGCCATCAGGAAATCGAACAGGGCTGTGAATACAGAAGAAATAGGAATGATGAGCCTTGGGAAATATATTTTTCGGATAATATTCGCATTGGAAATCATACTATTACCGGCATTATTAAGCCCTGTTGAAAATATCATCCAAAGGGTAAGTGCCGAATAAGTAAATAACGGATGCGGAATACTTTCAGAGGGGATTTTCAAGGCTTTTCCTGCCAGAGAAAAGATGGTCATCAGTAACAATGGCTGCAGGATGGCCCATAGAAAGCCAAGAACGGTTTGCTTGTATTTTACCTTTATATCGCGCCAGGTAAAGAAAAAAAGCATTTCCCTGAATTGCCATATCTCTTTTAAGCCCAGGTTAAGCTTCTGGTGAGGTTTAATTTCGTACTCCACAGGGCAAATATACGTTTTTAAGCCTTTTATGAAAATGCCATACTTAAAACTTGCCAACAGTTGTAAAGTATAAATATTTTAAAATTTATTTTTCTCTGTTTCAACAAGTTAATCATTAGTTTTAATCATTTGATTAAATAATATGATTAACACTACTGTTTTGCATATATCTTTGCGCTGTCAATTAATACAGGATGCTTCCCAAAGGCAAAATAAAAACAGACAGTTCCACAGAAGAAAAGATAAAGAGTGCTGCGCGCAAACTCTTTACTCAAAAAGGTTTTGCAGCCACAAAGACCAGAGACATTGCTAAGGAAGCCGGAATTAATTTAGCCTTGCTTAATTATTATTTCAGGAGCAAGGAAAAACTGTTTGAAATAGTCATGATTGAAAACCTGGGTCATTTTTTCCAGGGGGTAAT
Organism: uncultured Bacteroidota bacterium; assembly: GCA_903916255.1. GTDB lineage: Bacteria > Bacteroidota > Bacteroidia > JABEUT01 > JABEUT01 > JABEUT01. The sequence continues at coordinate 41,845 of CAIWVW010000006.1, read as the reverse complement.
GGAGATAGTGAATGACGAAAGAACAGATTTTTATAAAAAGTTGGAATTGCTGGCTGACTTTTATATTTCCCGTTTGCTGGATAATCCGGATGTTCCCTTGTTCGTTATGAATGAAGCGAGGAATAATCCCGAAAAACTGCCGATGAAATTTAATCTCATGGATTCTTTCTTTATGAAACAATTCATGGAGGAAATTAAAAAAGGCAAAGTTAAAAAGATAGACCCCAGCAACCTGATGATGAACATGGTTGGCTTATCCATCTTTCCTTTTGTGGCACGCCCTATGTTCCAGCGAATAAGAAATATAAATGATGCCGCATTCGAAAGCTTAATGCTTGAAAGGAAAAAAATGATTCCCGAATGGATGAAAGCTATGCTTGAAATTAAAAAGTAATGATGCAAACTATACCTACAAAATATTATTACCCGATGAAAAATATCCTTATACTTTTCAGCCTTATTTTAATGGGAGTTAGCGGTTACGGGCAATCGCCCAAAACCATAACCCTTGAGGATTGTTATAAACTGGCAAAGCAGCAATACCCGCTTATAAAGCAGCGCGACCTGATTGAAAAAACCAAAGATTACAGCATACAAAATGCAGCCAAGGGCTATTATCCCCAATTTAACATCAACGGGCAGGCAACTTACCAGTCGGCGGTAACGGCAATCTCTGTGAGCGGGCTGCCAAAACCATTTAATGACATTAATTTCCCAACTGTCTCCAAGGACCAATTTAATGTGCATGGCGAAGTGGACCAAACAATATATGATGGGGGTATTATCAAGCAGCAAAAACAATCGGATTTGGCAAGCGCCAATATACAGGAACAAAACGTGGAAGTACAATTGTATGCCTTAAAGGATAGGATTAACCAAATTTATTTTGGTGCATTGCTGATAGATGAACAGGTAAAACAAAATGACCTGACCCAAAAAGACATACAAAGCAGCATTGATAAAATGAACGAAGGTGTGAAAAATGGCACAGCTACAAACAGTTCCGTTGCCGAACTCCAGGCTGAACTATTGCAGCAGCAACAGAACAAAATCCAGCTATAGGCTTCCCGCAAGGCATATATTGATATGCTGGGGGTATTCACCAATCAAACTCTGGATGAAAACACTTCCCTGCAAATACCGGTAAGCGTAAATACATCCGACAGTATTAAAAGGCCCGAACTATCCTTTTATGATTTCCAGAAGAAGAATGACGATGTGCAGGAAAAATTATTAAATGCATCAAACCGACCTAAGTTTCTGGCCTTCTTTCAGGGTGGCTATGCCATGCCGGGGCTGGATGCTTTTGATGTTAACCCTGCCGCATATTATATAACAGGCCTCCGCTTAAGCTGGAATTTGGGAGGTTATTATACACTGAAAAACCAAAAACAAATATTGGAAATTGACAAGCAAAATCAGGATGTGCAAAAAGAGACATTCCTTTTTAACACCAATATAACCCTTAAGCAGCAAAGCTCGGACATCGTGAAGCTACACGCCATGCTCGACAAAGACAATGATATTATTGCCAAGCGCACCGAAGTGAAAGACGCATCAAAAGCGCAGATGGAAAACGGGGTTACCACCATCCATGAATATATAAGCGAATTAGATGCCGAAGACCAGGCCAAGCAAAGCCTTTTGCTGCACCAGGTACAATTATTACTGGCTGAATACAGCTACCAGAATACAACAGGAAATTAAACCATACAAAATTAAAAACGATGAAAGTAACATCCATTTTAGCAGTAGCATCTTTAGCATTCATTGCTGCATCCTGCCATAACGCCGAGAATGACTGGGATGCCGCCGGTGCATTTGAATCGGTAGAAACCATAGTATCCACCGAATCATCGGGAACTCTTATGCAGTTTGATGTGGAAGAAGGGCAAACGCTGAATAAAAACCAATGGATTGGATATGTTGACAGTGTTCAACTATATGACAGGAAAGAACAATTGCAGGCACAAATAGCATCTACCACCAGCCAGCAGCCGGATATTCCGGTGCAGGTGGCTTCGCTGCAATCGCAACTTGCAGAAGCGCAAATAAACCAGAAACGGATGGAAAACCTTGTGAAAGCCAATGCAGCCACCCAACAACAACTGGATGATGCCAACACACAGGTAGATGTGATAAAAAAACAAATTGAAGCGCAAAAAAACACTTTGGGGATAGCCTCTACAACTTTAAACAAGGACGTTACCCCGCTGGAAAGGCAGATTGCACAAATTGACGACCAGCTTTTAAAATGCAAAATCATTAACCCGATTCATGGCACGGTGCTTACCAAATATGCCGAAAACCATGAAGTGGTTACTCCTGGCAAAGCACTCTATAAGATTGCTGAAACCGACACCTTGATTTTAAGGGCTTATGTTACAGGTTCGCAATTAACAGAAATTAAACTGGGGCAAAAAGTGAGTGTCCGCTCCGACGAAGGTGCAAATAAATACAGGTCTTATTCCGGTGTTATTTATTGGATTTCGGACAAATCGGAATTCACCCCGAAAACCATCCCTACAAAGGACGAACGCGCTGATTTAGTTTATGCCATTAAAGTACGTGTAATAAACGATGGCTACCTGAAAATAGGCATGTATGGAGATTTGAAATTTAATAGCGCAACAACCAAATAATAATAAATATGAATAGTGGAGGAGACTATATACCCGGAACCTGCAACATAGGCCCTGCTGAAATTAAGGCAAGAAGGAATGTTGCATACATTTCTGCCTTATTAAGCATTGTATTAATCATATTATTAATTGTACTTCACGCCGACAAACTTTGGCGGCTAACCTTATTCCCCCTTGCAACTTCCGCAGCAATAAGCTTCCAACAATGGTATTTTCATTTTTGTGTGAATTTCGGGCTTAAGGGTGTTTTTAATTTTGGAGACATTGGTAAAACCTTTACAGTTGAACAAAAAGAAAATTTCCAAAAGGACCGTGCAAAAGCATGGAAAATGATAATTACGGGAATTATTATAGGGTTGATTACAACTAGTGTATTTTACATTCTTCCTTTATAAAAGCAAATGAGCGCCGCTATTACATTAGACCATATAACCAAAACCTATAACAAAGGAGCCACTATGGCTGTAGATGATATTTCATTTGCGGTGGAGAAAGGAGAGTTATTTGGTTTAATTGGCCCCGATGGCGCAGGAAAAACAACCATTTTCAGGTTACTTACCACACTCCTGCTTCCCGACAAGGGCACAGGCACCGTAGTAGGTAATGATATTGTAAAAGATTACCACAAAATACGAGGGATTGTAGGTTATATGCCCGGTCGTTTTTCACTTTACCAGGATTTAACGGTAGAGGAAAACCTGAAATTTTTCGCGACTGTTTTCGGTACAACCATTGAAGAAAATTACGACCAGATTAAAGATATTTATGGTATGCTGGAGCCTTTTAAAAACAGGCGGGCAGGCAAACTATCAGGTGGGATGAAGCAGAAACTTGCACTGTGCTGCGCACTTATACATAAGCCCGAAGTGCTGTTTTTAGATGAGCCCACCACAGGGGTGGATGTGGTTTCCCGCAAGGAATTTTGGGAAATGCTGAAACGCTTGAAAGCGCAGGGTATTACTATTATGGTTTCAACATCCTACATGGATGAGGCAACCCTGTGCGACCGCATAGCATTAATGATTGAAGGCAAAATATTATCGATGGATACCCCGGCCAATGTTATTAAGGCTTACCCCGAAAAGCTTTATGCCATCAAGTCTTCCAACATGCATGGCTTGTTGAAAGACGTACGTGCCAATGAGGACATCCTTACTTGCTATGCGGCAGGGGAGTATATTCACTTATCATTAAAGCACGAAGGAAAAGAAAGCGAAGCCCAATTATTAAATTTTTTACAGGAACGTGGAGATACTGATTTAATATTTAAAGAAACAATACCAACCGTGGAAGATTGCTTTATACGGTTACTTGGAAATAAGGATGGGAACAAAGAAGGAAACCGTAATTAGAACCAAAGAACTCACCAAGAAATTTGGTGATTTCATTGCTGTGGACAAAATCTCATTCGAGGTCCATAAGGGGGAGATATTTGGTTTCCTCGGTGCAAACGGTGCAGGAAAAACCACCGCCATGCGGATGCTTTGCGGCTTATCACGCCCCACTTCCGGCGAGGCCGAGGTTGCAGGGATAGATGTTTACCACAACCCGGAAGACATAAAGAAAAACATAGGCTACATGAGCCAGAAGTTCTCTTTATATGAAGACTTAACCGTGCTGGAGAACATTAAGTTTTACGCAGGTATTTATGGTTTGACCGATAAACAGATAAAAGACAAAAGCGAAGAGTTAATTACTAAACTTGATTTGCAAAGCCAGGCGAATACATTGGTAAGCCTTCTGCCGCTTGGCTGGAGGCAGAAATTGGCTTTTTCCGTAGCAATAGTGCATCAGCCTAAAATTGTATTTTTAGATGAGCCCACCGGAGGAGTTGACCCTTCCACACGCAAGCAGTTTTGGGACATGATCTATGATGCATCTGAAAGGGGAATTACCATTTTTGTCACCACGCACTACCTTGATGAAGCCGAGTATTGCGACCGCATCTGCATAATGGTGGATGGGAAAATTAAAGCATTGGATACGCCCTATCAGCTAAAGCAGAATTTTAAAGTAGATAATATAACAGAAGTGTTCTATCAATTAGCCAGGACAGCAAAACGGGGAGACGATTAAAGAGAAATTATGAAACAATTCCTATCATTCATAAGCAAAGAATTTTCGCACGTTTTCCGCGACAGGAAAACTTTGCTGATGCTGTTTGGCGTACCTGTTGTGCAGATTGTGCTGTTCGGGTTTGCACTTACCAATGAAATTAAAAACTCGAATATTGTAATTGTGGATAATGCAAAGGATTTGGCTTCCCAGCAAATCATCACTAAATTAGCAAGCACCACTTATTTTAAAATAAGCAGGGAATTAATGAATGCATCGCAGATTGATGCTGCTTTCAAATCAGGTGATATTAAACTGGCCATTGTTTTCCCTGCAAACTTCTACACCGATTTGTTGCATACAAATAAAGCACAGATTCAGATTATTGCCGATGCATCCGACCCCAATACGGCTACTACCCTAACCAATTATGTAAATGGAATTATAGCCGACTACCAATCGCAGATGAATGCAACTATTGATGTGCCCGAACAAATTAATTTGGATGTACGGATGCTTTACAACCCTGATTTGAAAGGTGCCCCAAACTTTGTGCCCGGCGTAATTGCCATGGTGATGTTGCTTATTTGCGTAATGATGACATCCATCTCCATTGTCCGGGAAAAAGAATTAGGAACCATGGAGGTATTGCTGGTATCGCCATTCAAGCCGCTGTATGTGATTCTCGCAAAAGCAGTCCCCTATCTGGTTCTATCGCTTATTAACCTAACGGTAATTTTATTGCTTAGTTACTTTGCATTGGGCCTTCCTATTAAAGGCAGCCTGCTTTTACTTTATGCTGTAAGCACTTTGTACATTATTACAAGTCTTGCTCTGGGGCTGTTGGTTTCCACAGGAGCCAAGTCGCAATATGGCGCTATGACCCTTTCCCTTGTTGGAATGATGCTTCCCACCATGATGCTAAGCGGATATATTTTCCCTATTGAAAACATGCCTTTAGTGTTGCGAATCCTTTCAAATGTAGTTCCTGCCAAGTGGTTTTATATCATTGTTAAAGACGTGATGCTGAAAGGGCTTGGCTTTTCATATATCTGGAAGGAAACATTGATACTTTTTGGCATGACTGTGTTTTTCCTGACGCTTAGTTTACGCAACTTTAAAACCCGCCTGGAATAATGAGAACGCTGAAATTTTTATTGCAAAAGGAGTTCCGGCAGATTTTCCGTAACAAAAACATATTGCGGATGATGTTCATGACGCCTATTATTCAATTAATAATTTTACCGCAGGCAGCTAACTATACCATCAGGAATATCAATATTGCTGTGGTTGACCTTGACCGTTCGACCTATTCGCAAAAGTTTGTCAATAAAGTGTTGTCCTCCGGTTATTTCAAACTGGCGGCCTTCAGCCAGTCGTATGACAAGGCTTACCAACTTATTGAAAGCGATAAAGCAGATATTATTATTGAAATCCCCCAAGGCTTTGAAAGCAAATTGAATACAGAACAAAGCCAAACCGTTTCACTTTCAGTTGATGCTATTAATGGTGTGAAAGCCGCAGTAGGCAGTGGTTATTTAACAAACATCATACAAGATTTTAACGGACAGATACGATTGGATTGGATGCAGCCGTCAAAAATGAGCCCAATGCCCACCATCGATGTGGAATCATCCAACTGGTACAACCCTAATCTTTCTTATTACCTTTTTATGGTTCCGGGCATACTGGTATTGCTGGTAACCCTTATAGGCGGCAATATGACATCCCAAAATATTGTAATAGAAAAAGAAAAAGGCACCATTGAACAAATTAATGTTACTCCTGTAAAAAAATACCTCTTCATCCTTGGGAAACTAATACCCTTCTGGGTGTTGGGTGTTATTGTATTTACGCTTGGGTTGGTTATTGCCTGGGCTGTATATGGCATTATCCCATTGGGAAGTATTGCACTGCTATATCTTTTTGTTTCCGTTTACCTCATCGCAATTATGGGCTTTGGGTTATTGATTTCCACCTATTCCGAAACACCCATGCAGGCTAATTCGCTTACCTTCTTTTTCATGCAGATATTTAACATGATGGGAGGCCTTTACACACCAATCGACAGTATGCCGGGTTGGGCGAAAGTAATAACCGAAGTTATCCCAATCTCTTATTTCATACAAGTTATGCGGATGATTGTAATTAAAGGGAGCCATTTCCATGATATCCTGCCGCACATATTAATTGTGTTGTTGATGGGTATAGTGCTAAACACCTGGGCCGTTCTTAATTACAGGAAAACGACCTGACCATACACATCAGTCCGTTAATAACAATCGCACTGCAGGCATTCCCGTCGTTTAATTACATAATATTTTAGCGTGCCTGAATTTACCATTTTCGCTATAATGAAATTACCTGCATCCTGCCGGATTATATTGTTTGTGCTACTCGCTTTTTCCACATATGCTCCGGCTCAATCCATGCGCGATTTATTATTGATGCTGCCGGATGATGCCACTCCCGGCCTGGATGAAAGCGGGCGCAAAGCTTTAATAAAAGAAGGTGAATACACCATTTCAGGGAAAAGAGACGAAGACGAAATCGATTATGCCGTGGATACAGCCACCGACAATTATTTATCATACGAATACAGCTCTTCGAATGGTAAAGGAATAAACATTACTTACACCTTAAAGAAATTTAAACTTGCAGCCAATATATATGTTTTATTTTTCACAACGGATGGAGATATTGTGAATAAAAATGACAAATACGTTTTTAAAGCATACGATATTAAAGGGAAATCGCTGGAAGAAAATCAGGAGCATCTTATTCAGGAAAACCTCGGCTATTCCATATTTGTTAAACCGGAAACACCGGACTCTATAAAATCCTTAATCGGTAAAATATCTTATTGCACTTTCGACTTGGGTATTCAATCGGCAGATAAAATCAATTTTCAAATGACTTTGGAAAATGAAAAGTATAAAAAATGGTTAATCGGCGACACTATTGAGTTTCAGTGGAACGGAACCCTGTTTGTCAGCAATATCATTTTCCGTAAGGAAGACGAATAGATTATAATTCCCGATTCTTAAATTTGATACCTTTACCCCCTTATGAAGGGAAAGGAAAATACAAAAACCGGAGGGGATAAACAAACCCATAAATGGTTCCTTCCTTTGGCTATTCTTTTGATTTGCATATTCTCTTTTTCCCTTTATCATAAATCCGAGGATAACGACTTTTTGGATTTGGATGATATGACCATAATCGTAAAAAACTACCCCTTCCTCAAAAATATTTCAAATACTCCAAAAGCATTTACGCAAGGGGTTTTTCAGGAAACAGGGCAAAAAGATACCCTTGCTTCTTACTATCGCCCCGTAATGATTTTCTCATTCATGCTCGATGCTCAAATTTCTCCCGCCGTCGGTGAATATCCGAAACCAAAACCCTTTTTAGAGGCTAATATATTTTACCACACTATTGCCTGCATTCTTTTATTATTGCTGTTATTGGAACTGAACATCCCTCCCCTGCCCTCTTTGCTGTTATCGCTTATTTTCACGGTTCACCCATTGCTAAACCAAGCCGTTGCATGGATACCAGGACGGAATGATTCATTGTTGGCCATATTTATTTTGCTCTCACTCTTATCTCTTTTGAAGTATAGAAAACAAAATAAAACCTGGTTGTTTACGACACATATCCTGTTTTTTGTAATTGCCCTCTTCACCAAAGAAAATGCGGTTATGTTTATTCCTGTTGTTTTCATTTTACTGCGTTTTGTATATAACGAACCGTTAAAAAACCCTATTTACAAAAACCTTGGAATCGCCTATCTGCTTTGCATTATACCATGGCTGTTCATCCGCCAGCATGCGCTTGCGGAAAACAACAGCAATAGTTCATTCGGGAGTTTTATCCACCAATTTTTATCTAACACACCATACTTTATCCAATATGCAGGCAAAGCCATTTTGCCTTTTAACCTTTCGGTTATGTCAACCGCGGCAGACACTAATTATTTTTTAGGGTTTCTTGCCATTGGCATAATAGCTGCCTGTGTGTTTTTAAGCAAAGGGAAAAACAAATCATTGGTTGCTTTTGGCATTTGTTGGTTTCTGCTTTTCCTATTACCATCCTTTTTATCCGGCTTCACCGGGCTTGAACACAGGGCCTACCTCCCTTTAATGGGTGTCATATTTGTTTCAACACAATTCGATTGGGTAAAAAGCGCATCATTGAAACCTTTGCAGCTAAAAAACATTGCAGGGCTTGCATCGCTTATTGTTGTCATTATTGGTTTTTATGCCTTGTCAGTCGAACACTTGCCCATTTTCCACGACCGTTTCAGCTTTAATAAAAGTGCAATGGAAACATCGCCCAAACTGGCACTTCCCTGTCTTTATCTTGCCCAGCATTATGATGAAATAGGTGATTACAAAGATGCATTGGATGCATATCGCGAAGCATTGAAAAGAGATTCCAATTCTTCCATGACGCACAGCAATATTGCAGGCGATTATATCCACATGAATATGTACCCAGAGGCGGAAAAAGAATTGAAAATTGAAATTGCAAAACACCCGAATAATAATATTGCCGTATTTAATTTAGGCTTAGTAGTTTTTCAGGGGGATACCAATTATGCAGAAGGAGTGCGCCTATGGAAAAAATCAATTTCTATGGATTCCGGTTTTGCACAGCCTTATAAGGTACTGTTTCAATATTATCAAGCAACAGGAGATAGTGCGAATACTATGTTGTACAGAAATTTGTATTACAGGAAAAAGAGATAGGGCGATTTACGCCGTTATTTTGAATTGATGGGATTAATTCCTGAATTTTAACCTTAGTAAAAAATAGCACTACAGAATATAATACCCTTATTACGATTAATAAGGTTAAAAAAAACAAGTTGGAGTTTGCTTTCTACTAAGGTTAAATTCAACTTATCTCTTATTTTCCTTTCTTGTCATCCGTAAGGCAATCTGCCACATACTTTTTAAGAGCATTATCGTCCATGCCCTGATATTTCTTGACTGCTTTAGCGTTGGTAAATAAATTACCATTTATCTTAACCATTTCAAGCATCGCTTTAAGGCCGGCATACTCAATATTTACCTCATCTTTATCTTTTCGATTTTCCAGTTCATACACAGCTATTCCCCCCATATAGGCTATCAATAACTCATAGCCGCCCTTATCCTTTTTATCTTCTAATATGGGTTCTATAACTTTACCTATAGTAACTGTAACGTCGGATGAACCATTCGTCCATGCCCATATAAAATCGTCCACTTTCTTCCAGAGAGTTACATCCTTATTAACGCAAGGCGTTTTGATAGTCCATTCTACGTATTCCTTCACTTTACTCTCGAATTTTCTACAGTTGGCAGTGTCTTTAAATATTTTCGGATCTGGAGGTGTCTCGGGGGTTTGCGCTTTTGTAGCACTGGTAAACAACAAGCCGAAAGCAGCAATCAAGGTTAATTTTATTTTCATAACTGTAAGGGTTTCGATGGTTTAACTGGTTTGATACTACAATTATAAGGAAAATACATTTAGTTAGATACTCTATTAAAAGAAGTTAAAAATCCTTGCCATTATTTTTGAAAGTAAAATAAATACTACTTTCACGCCTACTAAAAATGATTTACGACTTATGACTAACGGCTCACCTTTAGAAACCAAATTCACCAAACTCAATAATATTGTCGGATGGTGCGTATTCCTTATAGCTTGCTTTGTTTACTGGAGCACTGTGGAACCTACAGCCAGCTTTTGGGATTGCAGCGAAAACCTTTCCATTTATTACAAACTTGAAATAGGCCACCCGCCCGGGGAGCCTTTCTTGCAGTTATTGCAACATTGCATTTCGTTGCTCAGTTTTGGCGATGTGCATAAAGTGGCACCCATATTAAACCGCGCCTGCGCCACATTCAGCGCAATGGCTATCATGTTCTTATTTTGGATAACCACCTTTTTTGCAAAGAAATTATATACCCGTTCAGGTGAGTTAACAGAAGGTCGGATTTATGCTATCCTTGGCGCCGGATTCATTGGAGCCACCTCGTTCATTTTTGCCGATTCTATTTGGTTTTCCGCAACAGAAGCATCTGTTTGGGCCATGTCTATTTGCTTTACGTCGCTCATGTTCTGGGTCTCCACCAAATATGCCCGCGCCACCGACCACAGCGAGCGCTGGCTCATTTTGCTTGCCATGCTTATAGGGCTTGCCATCGGTGTTCACTTCCTTTGCTTACTGTTTATTCCTGCTGCGGTATTGCTTTACTTCCTGAAGAATTATCCCGACGGATTGCGCTCGAAATGGCCCAATATTATACTTTCGAAATTTTCAAAAAGCAAAAGCACACAGGTAGGTATTGCAGGTTTTATAGTCGGAGTTATGATACTTGGCGGGGTTAAAGCCATTGTTATTCCTGGCGTAGTAGGTTTTGCCAGCTGGTTCGAATTATTCTTTGTAAATACCGTTGGATTACCATTTAATTCAGGTGTTTTTATTTATGGAGCTTTTATAACCGCATTGATTGTTTGGGGGCTTAACTACTCTAAAAAACATAATAAACCCGGTTTAAACACAGCTATTTTATGCTCTGCAACCCTCATAATCGGCTATTGTTCTTTTGTAATGCTGGTGGTTCGTGCAAATGCTTTTACTCCACTGAATGAAGATTGCCCAAGCGACCCGATGAGCTTGAATGATTACTTAGACCGTAAACAATATGGTTCATGGCCGCAGCTTTACGGGCCATATTACACAGCTTCGCCAATCAGTTCAGATGTTGGAAGCGCTGTTTATGCCAAAGACGAAAAGAAAGGAAAATATGTAGAGATTACAAAAACAGAAGTCCCTAAGTACGACCCTGCTATGTGCACCATATTTCCCCGTATGTTTGACCCTTCTCAGCATCGCCCGGAAGGCTATAAAAAATGGGGCGGAACAGATATGGTGAAAGTAAAAAGCATTGGAGAAGACGGCCAACCTGCCTATGTCGATTGCCCTACTTTTGGCGATAATGTTCACTTCTTTTTCCATTATCAGGTAGGATTTATGTTCCTGCGTTATTTTATGTGGGATTTCTGCGGAAGACAAAATGATATTCCCGGCCTCAACCCCGACGATAATCTGCATGGCAACTGGATTACCGGCATTCCGGCATTGGATAATATGCGCGCTCCGCAAGACGGTATGCCCGATGAACTTGCCAATAATAAAGCGCATAATGCCATGTACGGCTTGCCGCTGATACTTGGCTTAATTGGCATGGGTTTCCAGTTTATGAAAGACCGCCGAAACTGGCTCGTAGTGGGTACACTTTTCTTTTTTACCGGGCTTGCCATTATTTTATATCTCAATCAGCCGCCCTACCAGCCGCGTGAACGTGACTATTCCTATGTCGGTTCGTTTTATGCTTTTGCAATATGGATAGGGTTGGGTGTGCTTGGCTTATATGAATTACTGGCTAAAGCAACTAAAAACAGGCAGGCAGGAATAGGCATGGCTATTCTTTCTACTGTGCTTGCTGTAATTGTGCCGGTAGTGATGTGCCGAGCCGAATGGGACGACCACGACCGCAGCGGAAGATACACTTGCCGTGATTTGGCAATCGATTATTTACAATCGTGCCCGCCGAATGCAATCTTGTTTACTGATGGCGATTGCGATACATTCCCCCTTTGGTATGCACAGGAAGTGGAAGGAATTCGCACAGATGTGCGCGTTTGTAATTTGGAACTGCTTGGTATGGCATGGTATGCTGACCAAATGAACCGCAAAGCGTATGAATCGGACAGGATGCCATTTTCGCTTACACATGATGAATACAGGGAAGGCACCCGCGATTATTTATACATCGCCACCAATTACAACCCAAAATACAAAGCGGGTCAGTTTTACGATTTGAAAAACGTTATCGACTTTATAAAAAGCGATAATGAAGCCGATAAAATACAGTTGGGTGATGGAAAAACGCATAACTACTTCCCCACTCCGTTCTTCTCGCTGAAAGTGGATAAACAACAAGTGCTGAAAAGCGGTTTGGTTCCTGCTAATATGACTGACAGCATTGTGAATGAATTGGATTTTAAAGTAGGCGGTACATTGCTCGAACGCAACAAAATTATGGTGCTAGATGCTATTGCCCATAACGATTGGAAACGCCCCATCTGCTTTGCTACCACCCTTCCGGAAGAAAACTATTTAGGTCTTGAAAAGTATTTTCAAACGAATGGATTGGTGTATGAACTTACGCCTGTTGTAAATACAAACACCAACAGCATTGAAGGCCGCCGCATTGCATCTGATGTTATGTATGACAATGTAATGCATAAATTCCGCTGGGGAAATATGGGTTCGGGCGTTTATTGCGACGATAATATTCGCCGCATGGCCACCGACCTAAGGCTTGAAGCGGGCTTACTGGCAACTCAGTTAATTCGTGAAAACAAAAAGGATTCGGCGCTTAAAGTGCTTAATATGGTTACCGATTCCATTTCGGAAAAGAGCAGCCCGTATGATTACTACGAAACTATGATTGTGCAAGGGTATTATGATGTGCAGGCCTACGACAAAGCAAACAAACTTTCAAAGAAAATGTTTGATGCGGCCGCCTCATGGGTTACCTATTTAAAAACACTTGCGCCGGAAAACCAAAAGAATTACGAAGGTGAAATGAATATGAACCTGCAGGTTATGGAAAACCTTACATACCTTGCCCAGTCAGGAAACCAAAAGGATTTATATAAGGAATATAATGACCGGCTGCAGAAAATGCACAGTCAGGGAGTGATTTAGAACTAACGTTTGAACTATAGTTTAGCTTATTTCTAAAGCGGCATTATCGATTGCCTCCCTGTTCCTTTTCTTCAGAATATCCTTCCGCATAAAGTAGGAAAATACGCCTGCAACAAGCAATGCGGCTATGCCTTCCGCTAAAACGGTATCAGGAGCTCCGGTATATTTTGCAATCCACCCGATAAGCAAAGAACCGAGCGGGCGCATCCCGAAAAAAGCCATGGCAAAGTAACTTATTACCCTGCCTCTCATTTCAGGAACAGAGGTGGTTTGAAGAATTGTATTGCTTATAGTTGCCAGCGCCATCATGCCGAAACCCATCATTACTGCAAACACACAGGCCCATTTAAAATCGGCTATATGGGAAAATGAAATCAATCCGACACCAAATATAAATGTGGCTATTAATAAAATAGTTTTCAAACTCGATTTATCTTTCAAAGAGGCTAAAAAAATAGTTCCGCCTATTGCGCCTACGCCAATAAAGCTGTTCAAATAACCAAGCGTAGAGGCATTCCCACTGAAAATATCTTTGGCATAAACCGACAGCAGCGCGTCATACGGAAGCACCAGCAGGCTCATAATGCTTATAAATAAAAGTATAAATCCTATTTCAGGAGTAGTGGTTATATAGGTAAATCCTTCTTTCAATTCCTTGATTGGCTTTTTTGACCTGTCGGAAGTTATAGGCTTATCAAAACGCATGAAAAGCAAGGAAATTATCACCGCAAGAAAACTTACTGCGTTCAGCATAAAACATAAGCCGGCGCCCAGTTTTTCAAGCACAAGGCCCGCAAAAGCCGGCCCTGCAATTTTGGCAAGGTTCACCATGGATGAGTTGAGTGCAATGGCATTCGGCAAATCATCCTTATTGCTCACCATGTTGTATACCAATGACTGCCTTGCGGGAACATCAAACGCATTGATGATACCCAATATTACGCTTACCGCCATTATTTCCCAAGCCGTGTAATGTTCGAGTAAAACAAGTATGGAAAGTAATAAAGCCTGCACGAGTGATAGTATTTGCGTTGCAAGCAGAACCTTGTATTTATTATAACGGTCGGAGACGACGCCACCGAAAAGTGAAAAAAGAAAACTTGGAAATTGAGTGGCAAAGGCCGACAATCCGAGCATAAATAGGGAATGTGTCTGGACATAAATTACCCAGGGAACAGCAGTCTTCTGCATCCATGTCCCGATGAGTGATATGGATTGTCCTGTAAAATATAAGCGATAGTTCCTGCTCTTGAATGCCCTGAATGTCTCTATTTTCATTTCCTCCTAAGTAGCCGGTATTATTTAGACTTCCAATCTTCAAGTGAAAGCACATCGGCCTGGCGGGGGAACACTTTTGTGATAAGTACACGATGTACTTCTTCATCCCCATCGGCGCAGCAATCGGATAATATGGTAATGCGGTAGTCTTTATCGGCAGCTTCACGGGTAGTGGATAACACAACGCCGCTGGTCGAGATGCCTGTTAGAACAATGTGTTGAATACCCTGTGCTCGTAAAACCACATCAAGGTCGCTGCCTGTAAAGGCACTTACCCGGCGCTTGCTTACCGTAATTTCACCATCCAACGGAGCAATATCGGTATGAATTTTCATAAATTCTTCCATATTTCCACTGCCCAGTCTTGCTTTACTTGCCATAAACCCTTTATTATTTAGGCTTACTTCCGGCATTCCCTTCCTGAAACCAACCACCACATAAATAACCGGAATTTTCCTCTCTCGGGCGGTGATTATGGCTTTCTTTACATTGCCGAGAATTTCTCCGGGGGTTGGCAGCATGGGAACAATCCCCATTTGCATATCCATTACTAACAGTGCTGTGTTGTTTGTGTTTTGTTCCATTTAATTCGATTTATTATTTGATTTCTATTAATTTACATAAAAGAGGTAAAACTTTTACAAGCAAGTCTCTTTCTTTATCGGTAAGTACTTTTTCAATTGCGTTTTTCAGCCACTCGTCTCTATCATATCTCGTCTTCTCAACCAATTTTCTTCCGGAGGCGGTTAACGAAATATATACTTTGCGCTTGTCATCTTTCGCTGGCGTCCTTTTAATAATTCCCTGCCCTTCCAGTTTTTTCAAAATCTGCGACATGGATTGCGTTGTAATACGGGTTAATGCGGCCAGTTCAGTAGGTAACTGAGAAGAACGGGACAAGTGGGCAATGGTTTCTATCTCGGTCATGGAATAATCTTTCACCGAATCGCTCCGCTTCCGCAATCCCTTATGAAGATTTGAAACTGCCGAACGCAAAGAAGATGCCAATTCTATCGTATCCATATATGTAGCGTAACTTGGTATATTAACTTGTTAGTTTACCTTACAAATATACAACCATTTTACAAATGAAAACCACTTTCAATTAGCGGATATTCTTGTCCTTTTTATTACCTGCTGATAATGAACACGTAAAAATTATGAGGTATGCGGGGTTCAAACATTTGCTTAGTTTTGCAGCACAGCATGCCGTACTATATAGCGAATATAAATAATGAAAATAAATAAATACATTGTAATTGTTTTTCTGCTGTCCCTCGCCATTGTTTCCGTTGCCACATACTATTCCATAAGCAACAGCAAACGCACAGAACTATTGGCTAACCAAGCGTTTAATTCAGAGCACCAGATAGCACGTATAGAACGTATGTATGCCATAACATCCACTGCCGACGAAGGTGTGATGAACTGTATCATCACCGGAAATGAAAAGTATCTGGTTCCTTCAGACAGCTCAGTTGCCAAGATTAACCGAATTGTAAAAAACCTCCAGAAAGACCTGGGTGATGACACAGACCTGCTGGAAGATGCTACTATACTTGCAAACCACATCTATGTAAAGTTGCATTTTATAGATACCCTTGCCAAAGTAAGGAAACTCTCTTTTGACAGTGCGCAGAAAATGGTTTCATCCAAAGACGGTATTGCCCTGATGGACACCATACGAACATTGGTTGCCAATATCAACAAACGGGAGCGCGAGGAACGCACCGGGTTTACCCAACAAGGCGAATTATATAATAGTAAAACCAATTTTACCATTATTCTAGGCGAACTGATTGCTTTTCTTATTATTTTTTTCGTTCTGTTTAAGCTCAATGGAGACATGAAAAAGAGGATAGAATCGGAAAAACAAGTGAGTGAAAGTGAAATACGATACAGGACTATTGCCCAGAATGTTGGCAGTTTTATATATACGTGCGATTATTACGGCAAAATAACCTTTGCTACACCCAACATTTCAAAACTTACAGGCTATACGCCCGAAGAAATTACTGGAAAACACTTTACCTTTTTGGTTGCCGCTGATTATGTAGAATCTATTAAAAACGGATACTATACTCAATTTAAGAACAAAATAAAGGAACAAACCTCCGAATTCGAATTGGTAACCCGCACAGGGTTGCGCAAAAAAGTAAAACAAGACGTAGTTATATTTTCCACAGAAGATATGATGATGGGCTTCCAGTGCACTATTCACGACTTAAGCGAACCCGCCACCATTTAATTAAAATAGTGGTTTACTAATCTTTGCTCCTTGATTATCCGCAAAAAAGGTTTATATTGCACAAATACGCAACCGTACCTAATAATTAACCAAAATGCATTCCATACCTGCTACTGTTAAAAACAGCGCCCATACTATCAAATCGAGAAAAGAATTTGTTGAAGACTTGCCCAAAAAAGTGAGGAACACCGTTAGAGGTGTTGACCTTATGCTTATAAACGAAGCCATTACCGCCATAGCCGACGGACATTGCACCATTAACGGAAAAGCTCCGAAATCGCGTGTAGAGAATTATATTACAATAGCTACCTATTTTAAAACGGCACGCACCCCGCTGCACATGTTTTTTGAAGGCGCCGAAAATGTTTCAGATAACTATGTGGTAGCTTTTAAGTTTAAAGACCAAAATGTTACGTTCAACTTTCCTGAAATTAATTAATTCTGTAACCTACTCTGGATTCCAGCGTAACTCTTGTTATATCATCGTGTATAGTATGATGTAAATCATGCAAATGCGCTTTTTTTGCAGGATGCTGTAAAATCATACATTTTGTTGCCGATAGTCATTTCCCAATCAGGGCTAATGTCATGCTGCCCGCCTCCCGCTTGGTATTCCTTTGCAGCACATCAACAAAATTAAATTATGTTATTATCTGTACAAAACATATTCACCGTGTTTTTCATAGCTGTTATGGCATTTCCACTGCCGCTTTTATTGGTTTACTATCCAATACATAAAGTATATTTGCTCGCTATCAAGCGTCTATATTACAACATAGTTAAAAAACATTATGCCAATCCGCATAAGGTTAGCGAAGAACAACTGTATGCAATTTTCCCCTACAAAAAACCGGAGCAAATACAGAAGATTGCGGAAATATTGCAGGATTGAAATAGTCACACTTTATACAGATATGGCTTTCAGATATGAATATAGTATGCCGGAAAGTAATCCGATATAAGCCAGTATTTTGGTCCGGGTGAGTCAGGCAATTGAAAAGGCAGTCGGGCTCCGACTTCAATATGGGATATTTATTTATCTTCGCCGCTCAAATTAGCATAAGCCTAAACCATGATAGAAGAAAAATATAAGAAACTGAATACCATCATTGGGTGGTGCATCTTTTTAGTAGCCGTAACCGTTTATTGGACAACAATGGAACCTACAGCCAGTTTCTGGGATTGTTCCGAAAACCTTTCCATTTACTACAAACTGGAAGTAGGCCACCCGCCGGGTGAACCTTTCCTTCAGTTATTTCAGCATATTGTGTCGTTGCTTAGTTTTGGCGATGTTCACAAGGTGGCTCCTGTTATTAACCGCAGTTGCGGCGTATTGAGTTCGTTAACCATCCTGTTCCTCTTTTGGTCTACCAGTTTTTTTGCCAAAAAGGCAATGACCCGCAAGGGTGAACTGACCGAGGCCACCATGTATGCCGTGCTGGGCAGTGCAGCCATTGCAGCCCTCAGCTTCATTTTCGCCGATTCTTTCTGGTTCTCTGCCGTAGAAGCCTCCGTATGGTCGGCTTCGCTGTGCTTTTCGTCACTTATGTTTTGGTGCGCCACTAAAATGTCCCGTTCCACCGAGCCTGAACGTTGGGTTATTTTCATCAGTTTCCTTATTGGCTTGTCTATTGGCGTACACATGCTTTGTATCCTGGTTATTCCGGCAGTTGTATTTTTATATTTCTACCGAGACCACCAGAACAGTACCACCCCAAAATGGGCAGCAGGATTATTAAAAATAGTCACAAAAAATCCGGAAAAGCAAAAATTGCTGGCTGCATCAACCGCTGCCATTGTATTATTGGGCATGGTAAAATCGATGGTTATACCGGGCTTAATTGCCGCCGCCACCTGGTTCGAATTGTTCTTTGTAAACTCCATTGGCCTGCCGTTCAACAGCGGTGTAATTATCTATGGTTTAACCATTGCCGCTATTGTTATCTGGTTAGTTCGTTACAGTATTAAAAACAATAAGCCCGGCACATTTACCGCTACTATGGCGGCTGCGGTTTTAATTATCGGCTACTGCTCTTACATTATGATTGTAATCCGTGCTAATGCGGACCCACCATTGAACGAAGGTTCACCAAGCAACACATTAACCCTGAAAGACTATTTGGACCGTAAACAATATGGCGAGTTCCCTTCTTTTTACGGAGAATATTACACCGCGCCCGTAATAGATTATAACGATGAAGGCCCTGTATATGTAAGAGACGAAAAGAAAGGCAAATATGTAGTCTCTTACGAAATGGAATCGGGAAAATATGCGCCTGAGTTTTGCGGTATTTTCGCCCGCGAATGGGACGGCACCGAAGGCCACCCGCATGGATACAGAAACTGGGGCGGAACCGATTTCGACCATATTAAATATACCGACCCCGAAGGAAACTCGAAAGTTATAGACAAGCCAAAATTTTTCTCCAACAATCTTCGTTATTTTTTCAGCTACCAGTTAGGCTTTATGTACTTCCGCTACCTGCTTTGGGATTTTTGCGGCAGGCAAAATGACATACAAGGCCTTGACCCTCCTGATAATCTTCACGGAAACTGGATTACAGGAATTCCCGCTATAGATGGATTACGCTATCCGCAGGATAACCAACCCGAAGAAATTGGCGGCAACAAGGCCCGCAATGCCATGTATGGCATACCTCTTTTAATGGGATTATTAGGTTTCTTCTATCAGGCCAAGAAAGATTCCAAGCGGTTTACCATTGTTCTTATCATGTTTTTCTTTACCGGTATAGCCATTATTCTCTTCCTGAATCAAAAACCATACGAGCCAAGGGAAAGGGACTATTCGTATGTGGGCAGTTTCTGGGCATTTGCTATTTGGATAGGCATGGGAGCGCTCGCCATCTTCGACCTCATAACTGAAAAACTGAAAGCCGACGAAAACCGCAAAAAAACGTTTGCTTTTCTTACTACTATAGTATGCTTAACAGTTCCGGCACTTATGGCACATGCCGAATGGGATGACCATGACCGCTCGAAACGGTATACAACCAGAGATTTTGCAATAGATTATCTTGAATCGTGCCCGCCAAATGCCATATTATTTACGGCAGGTGATAATGACACCTTCCCTCTCTGGTATGCGCAGGAAGTAGAAGGAATACGTACCGACGTAAGAGTCTGTAACCTGGAACTGCTTGGCATGAGCTGGTATGTAGACCAGATGAACCATAAAGCTTACACTTCCGACAGGATGCCATTTTCGCTTACACATGACCAATACAGGGATGGCACACGCGATTATCTTATATATTACGATAATCCGGCCGCCTCTATTAACAGGGAAGCCGCAGCTCAACGCGTAAATTCCGAAACACCTACTATGACCATGAACAAGCCGGCTACGTCTCAGTATGTAGATTTGTCGAAGGTGATTGCGTTTATAGCCAGCGATAATGATGCCGACAAAATCCAGTTGTCGAACAACAAAATGGATAACTACCTCCCTACCCGCAAATTCAAAATTTCGGTTGATAAAGATGCCGTTATTAAGAGTGGATTGGTTTCTAAAGACCAATATGACAGCATAGCGCCTGAAGTTGATTGGACCTTACCGGGCAACAATATTACCCGCAGTACTTTAATGGTGTTGGATGCTATTGCTCACAACAACTGGAAAAGGCCAATGTGCTTCGCTACCACATCAGGAACCGAATCATTTATGGGGCTTCAAAATTATTTCCAGCTGCAGGGAATGGTTTTTGTACTTACGCCAATTAAAAACAGCGGAGCCAATGTACGCGAAAATCCGCGTGTTGGTGTAGACCAAATGTATGATAACGTTATGCATAAATTCCGTTGGGGAAATATGGGCAGCGGTATCTACCTGGATGAAAACATCCGCCGGATGGCTACCGAGCTTCGTTACCAGGTAAATACACTGGCCGATGCCTTGCTTAGCGAGCATAAAAAGGACTCCGCCATCAAGGTACTGAACATATGTATGGACTCAATTTCTGCGCAAAGTTGCCCGTATGATGGCTCGGTAGTGATGCTTGACCGCTGCTACTTTCAGGCCGGTGATACTGCGAAAGCGGATAAAATAGCCCGCCAGCTTTTCGATATTTATGAAAAGGACCTGCTTTATTACAATACCCTATCAGGAGGCCCTGCAAGTTATTACAGCCAGGAAACGGAACAATTCGAAATGATACTGGAACAGTTGAACTATTATGTAAATGAATATAAACAGGCAGCTCTTTCAAAGGAGTTTGAAACGCGCCTGGAAAGCCTTAACAAATTAGGCCTGCTAAAAGCTACCCAGCAAAAACAGTAATTGCTCACTTTTTTATTTAGTAAAAGCCGGATTAATTCCGGCTTTTTTATTTTTTATCATTAAATATTAACATGAAAAGAAAGCAGGTTTGTTAACATTGAATTACATGTATCTGAATATAAGTTACATACACACTAAAAAAGCGTTAAGAATTATTAACATTCATTTTAACATAAAAAAACATAGATTACTTGGTGTATTAGAAAATATTTATACATTTGCCCTCGATTCAATTTTTAACATTTATTAACCAAAACACTATCCTCCATGAGACAAATGCTACGCCTTACGGCAACAGTTGCAGCCCTACTATGGTTCGGGTTTGCAAACGCACAAACACGCGTAATTCAGGGAACAGTTAAAGACGAAAGCGGCAAGTCCGTTCCGTTTATGGCTGTTCAAGTCAAAGGAACCACTATTGGTACTTACACCGACACAGCAGGTAAATTCGCTTTAGCTGTAGATTCTACCGCCAGAATGCTAATATTAAACTATCCGGGCATGAAAAGCCAGGAAGTAGCCATTAGCGACAACATGAAAATAACCATGAAGAATGACGCCCTTGGCCTATCCGAAGTGGTTGTAACTGCGCTTGGCATTCCGGTGGAAAAGAAATCACTGGGAACTGCCACCCAAGTAGTGGGCAGCGACCAGTTGAACACCAGCGGTACCAGCAACGTAATGAATGAATTGCAGGGCAAAGTCTCGGGGCTTACCGTTATTAATTCAGCCGGTGACCCTGGAGCAGGTACATACATGAACCTTCGCGGTGTTACCTCCTTAACCGGAAATAACCAGCCGCTCATGGTAGTTGATGGTATTCCTATAGACAACTCCATTAATACCTATGACCCTACCAATGCCGGATTTCAGGCATCGGGAGCCAATGGTAACCTTACAGGAGGTGTTCAGCCAACCAACCGTGGATTGGATATTAACCCGAGCGATATTGAATCTATCACCGTATTGAAAGGCCCTGCTGCAACAGCATTGTATGGTATACAAGCTGCCAGCGGCGCTGTAATTATAACCACCAAAAAAGGCGGCAAGAACCATGCCGGCTTAGGAATCGAATTTAACAGTTCGGAAACTTGGAGCACATATGATAAGTTGCCAAGTTTGCAAAATGAACGCGGACAAGGTAATAATGATGTATACTATGGCCCGACGGCAGGTACATCGGATAAGAAATTCTCCTGGGGACCACCTATCGACAGTTTATACTGGACCGGTAACACCACCTCCAATGCAGCCAATGCCTATGCCGGTTCATACGACCCGCACGGACCAATTGTTGAAAAAGGTGCACCGGGCTGGAATTCAGGCCTGCAACAAGTTACCCCTTACAATCCATATGATTTCTTCCAAACAGGTGTAGCTGCCGACAACAACATCTCCTTCTCGGGAGGTTCGGATAATACCAATTTCCGTATGTCTATCGGTAACTTAACCCAAACCGGTATTATTCCTTTATCTAAGTACAATAAGAACACCGTAAACATTAATGGTTCCACCTCATTAAGCAAAAGGCTTAAATTGACCGGCGGCGTAAACTACACCAATTCTGTTAATGATAAAGTTCAACAAGGTTCTAATGTATCAGGCGTTATGTTAGGTTTATTGCGTACACCACCTACTTTCGATAACTCAAACGGTTACGGAAATTCAGACCCAACCAATACCAATATATTTGAACTGCCGGACCCAACCACATCAGAAAGAGATTACCGTGGCGGCGGCGGTTACGATAACCCATACTGGACCGTTAACCAAAACCCATTCGTTTCTACCCTGAACAGGACCTATGGTTATGGAAAAGCAGAATACAATTTAATTAATAAGCCAAAAACAACCGTTGATTTGTCATGGACTTTGGGTGGTGATATGTACCTCCAGGATGACAAGAACGTGTATGATATAGGTTCCAATGCATTAGGAGGAGCAGGAGGAATTTATATGGCTGATTATTTCAATACCCAATTGAACTCAGACGCTATTGCTACTATCAAGCATACATTCAGCGATAATTTTAAGGCTACCGTTATATTAGGTCAAAACTACTTCAATGTTAGCAACGATGTACGTTTTTCAAACGGTGCAAACTTTGTAGTTCCTCACTTCCTTGATATGTCGAATGCTACTTCTTTCGTATCTTCAGAAGCAGAAGGAGGAAAACGCACTTCGGCATGGTATGGTGAAGCTATCCTCGACTGGAAGAGCCAATTATTCCTTACCATTACAGCCAGAGATGAAACCTCATCTACCCTTCCTGTAAATGATGATGTATTCTTCTATCCTTCCATAAGCGGTTCATGGGTGTTTACGGAAACATTCAAAATGTCGACCAATAAGATATTGCCTTATGGAAAATTAAGGATTTCCTATGCCGATGTGGGTAAAGATGCTCCAACAGAAGCAACCCAAACATACTACCACACGGCCAGTATCCTTGATGGATTTACCAGTGGTGTAAGCTTCCCATTCAATGGACTACCCGGTTTTGAATACAGTAATGGCCTCAGCGTATTAGGCGGCCCTACACTGGAACCTGAAAAAACCAATTCGTTTGAAGTAGGTACTGACCTTACATTCCTTGATAACAGAATTAGTTTAAGCTTCACCTATTATTCCGAGCAAACCACCAATGGAATCTTCCAGGTTCCAATTTCTTTTGCAACCGGATTTGCCGCTGAAGAAGCCAATGCCGGAGAAGTGAGCAATAAAGGAGAAGAAGTTACCTTAAACACTACACCTGTGAAATTGAAAAACGGATTCCAATGGGATTTAGGTTTCAACTGGAGCCATAACCAAAGTGAAGTTGTTTCCTTGTCACAAGGTATTAATGAACTCTTTATTGCAGGTTTCCAAAATGCAGCTATTGAAGCATTGCCTGGCCAACCATTTGGTGTTATTTACGGAACAGACTATGTTAAATCGAATGGACAGTTGGTTATCGATGATAACAAATCTGACCCAGGTTATGGTATGCCGATTCCCGGCTCAGCCAGTCAGGCGTTGGGAAATATCCAACCACGCTGGATTGGAAGCATGAATAACCAATTTACCTACAAGAATATCTCTTTAGGGGTTATTCTTACTACCCGCCAGGGAGGACAAATTTGGGATGGAACCCAAGGTGCTCTCCAATATTTTGGAGCAGATGCTACAACAGAAAACCTGAACCAGCCAACCACCTTTTCAGGTGTGCTTGGACACTTGGACAACCAAGGCAATATAGTACATAATGTTGGTGCAGGAACGGCCGCCGGCCCGGGTTCTGCAGCTAATATTCCTACAAACTACAATGAATACTACTGGCAAAATATTGGTAGCAGCTTCGTAGGCCCTACCGAACCAAACGTAGTAGATGGTTCTTATGTTCGTATCAGCCAAATTAACATTAGCTACAAACTGCCGGACAGATGGGTAAGAAAAGCGCATTTTACCAATGTAGTAATTACGTTGTTCGCAAACAACCCAGTGCTTTGGACCAAATATCCGGGTGTTGACCCTGAAACCAGCTTGGCAGGACCTGCTAACGGACAAGGTTTAGATTACTTTAACAACCCAAGCACCAAGAGTTACGGAGTAAGATTAAACTTAGGACTATAATTTTTAACTCATTAAATTATATAAAATAATGAAAACACTTAATAAATATATTGCGGGAGTATCAGTAGTAGGCTTACTGCTGACCGCGGTATCATGCAGTAAGGATTTTTATACCAATAAAAATAATAATCCGAATGCCCCTTCCAACCTTCTCCCTAATGTGCTTCTTTCTCCAATTGAAGTAAGTTTGGGATATGCCCAGGGCGGAGATATGTCACGTTTTGCATCCATGTTTGTTCAGCAAACAGTGGGTGTTTCCCGTCAATCAGCCGCTTACTATCAGTATATATTTACCAATCAGGACCCTGAAAGTTTGTGGGATAATATGTATGCAGCCGACATGGAGAATGATTACAATCTGATGCAGATTTGCGCCAACTCCGGCGGTAAATACAATGCCTACAAAGGTATTACCGAAGCGTTACAGGCATACAATCTGCAAGTAATGGTTGACTGCTGGGGAAATATGCCTTATTCACAGGCTTTTCAGGGAGCATCAAATCTGAAACCAACCTATGATAAGGATGCAACCCTATATAGCAATGCCGTTACTTTATGCTACAATGCTATTGCCGACTTAAACAACAGCGCAAATGATGTTTTAAGCCCGGGAAGCGATGACCTGATTTACGGCGGAAGTACAGCTTCATGGATAGCATTCTCACACGCGGTTTTGGCACGCTTGTACATTCACCAATCGCAAACCGGTTCCGGAAACGTGGCAATGGCGGACAGCGCACTTGCACACGCTAATGCTGCAATTACAGCCGGCTTTACAAATGCACAGGTTAATTTTGGCGTTGGAGCCACAAACAATGCTCCGAACTACCAATTTTGGACACAAAGAGGTGATATAAGCTATACGTTTGCTGATGGAAGCTATAGCTCTGATGGCTTTTTCTTTGGATTGCTTGCTACTACCAATGACCCACGTAAGTTCTATTTGATAGACAGCGCCGATGAAATCAATTTCAATTATTTGAATGCCTACTATCAGGAAGCTAACTCACCTGTCGATTTAATTTGCGCAGATGAAGTAGACTTTATTGCCGCAGAAGCAGTATTACGTGCAGGCGGTAGTATAGCAACAGCTCAAACTGCATATCAGGCTGGAATTACAGCCGATATGAACAGATTGAGTTCGAATCCAGCCGTGTATACCAGTAACCCGAATGGTATTACAGGCCCCATAACGGGCGCACAAATCACAGCTTATCTGGCTGCCCACGGAAACCTTTCCCCAGTTTTGGATTCAGCGCTTGCACAAGTTGCAAACCAAGAGTACATTGCTCTGTATATGAATCCAGAAGCATGGACCTGCTGGAGACGCTCCACCAAAATTCCGGGTTTTGCCAATGGAAGCCCTGCGCTTTTGCCGGTTCCCGGCCCGTTTGCTTCCAATGGAATTCCAAGAAGGTTCCTCTATCCTCAATCAGAGTTGAACCTGAATGGCGCCAATACACCTAATGCTACCCAATGGTCTCCCAGAAATTTTTGGGATAACTAAACTATCTGATTCCGGTTTTCCGGACATAAACAAAAAAACCCCGAATTGATTCGGGGTTTTTTGTTTGTATCAAAGTTTTGTACCTTTGAAACCTGAATAAAGAAAACGCGTTGACTGCTAAAGCAAAATATACTGAAGAAGAATTGGTAAACGCCTTAAAAAGCGGTGACCAAAGCGCGCTGGGTTTCCTGTACGATAATTATTCGGCAGCGCTTTTTGGCGTAATAATGCGAATAGTGGAATCGCAGGAAAACGCAGAAGATGTTTTGCAGGAAGTATTTGTGAAGATTTGGAGAAATATCTCTTCCTACGATAAATCGAAAGGGAAACTTTACACTTGGTTGATTAATATAGCCCGCAATTCAGCTATCGACAGTATGCGAGTAAAAGACTACAAACTGAAAAGCCAAATCCGAAATATCGATAATTCCGTAGGTAGCATAAACAGGCAATACAATACAGCCCAGCACCCCGACCATATTGGATTGAAAGCCCTTGTAGAAAAAATGAAACCGGAATATAAATTGCTCATCGATAAATTGTACTTCGAAGGCTATACGCAGGAAGAGGCCGCCGAGGAGTTGAATATTCCATTGGGAACGGTAAAAACACGCATACGAAGCGCTATTAGCCAGTTGCGGGAAGTATTTATAGGAGAAACAACCCTGAAATGAACATTCAAGAATACATATCATCCGGAATTTTAGAATCCTATGTATTAGGAAATTCTACCCCTAAAGAAATGAAGGAGGTGGAAAAATATGCAGCCACCTACCCCGAAATTAAAGCCGAACTAAACGAAATAGAAAAAGCCATACAGGCCTATACCACTAAACATAGTATTGCCCCACCCACAAACCTGAAAGATAAAATATTCGAAAAAATATCAGATAAACCGAATAGTTCTGCCAATGAACCTATTATTCGCAGCCTAAATACAAATACCCCTTTAGCTACAGCATCTTCCTATTGGTCGGTTGCGGCAACCTTACTACTGCTGATAAGTACTGGTTTCGCCGTGTATTTTGGAGTGAAAAGCAACAAACTGGACGGATACATGGATGATATGGCAAAAGTGAATATAGCCTTGGCTGACAGCATTAAAGCCATTTCTTCAAATATGGCCCAAATGCAGAATGATTTGGCTATTATGAAGGACCCGATGTATAAAATTGTGGATTTGAAAGGCTTGAAAATAGCGCCCGATTCAAAAGCTATGGTATGTTGGTGCCCTACCGATAAAACCGTGTATGTGGAAGTGGACAAACTGCCTGCACCTCCTAAGGGCATGCAATATCAGTTATGGGCCATTGTAGACGGAAAGCCGGTAAGTGAAGGAATGCTTGCAATGAGCAGCGGGCTGCACAAAATGAGCGATGTGGAAAATGCACAGGCTTTTGCGGTTACCCTTGAAAAAGCAGGTGGAAGCCCTACCCCAAATATGAACGCGATGTATGTAATGGGAACAATATAATTCCTATTAACTTCCTTTAACATATTTTACAAATCCATCTGTGCCGGTTAGTCGTAATTTAGGTAACTCTTAAACTCAATTCAAATGACTAAAAGACTCTTTCTATCCGTTGCAACTTTATTTTTTACCTTTGTTGGTAGCATGTATGGTTGCGGAAACACCTCAAAAAACAACCCATTAAACAATAACTCAAACACTACTGAAACTATGAACCAAACCACACCATTGAACCCCGACAAGCCCCTTGAAACCGCCATTTTTGCAGGAGGCTGCTTTTGGGGCGTACAATATTATTTCGAAAAAGCAAAGGGCGTAACTAATACCGTTGTGGGTTACATTGGAGGGCATGTTGCAAACCCCAGCTATGAAGATGTATGCAGCCATACCAGCGGCCATTATGAAGCCATTAAGGTAACGTACGACCCAAGCATTACAAGCTATGAAGCGATGGCTAAACTGTTTTTCGATATACATGACCCGACCCAAACCAACGGACAAGGCCCTGATATTGGCGAACAGTATATGTCTGTAGTATTTTATGCGAATGATACACAAAAACAAATAGCGCAAAAGCTGATAGACCAACTTACTAAAAAAGGCATGAAAATTGCTACACAACTGAAGCCTGCCACTACATTCTATCCTGCTGAAAACTATCATCAGCACCATTATGACCATGAAGGCACCACTCCTTACTGCCATCATTTTGTAGATAAATTTAACTAGCAGGAGCCCGGCCGGCAATTAATTAAATTAAAGGGCATTCTAAATGGATGCCTTTTTTATTTATTCTGAAACAAGCTTTTCAGTAATACTAAATGAGCCTGATTGTAAATGCAGAATGTACACTCCGGGTATAAGATTTACATACTTTTTTACTTCAGTCCCATTAATTATAAAGGTGTACGACTCAATCAACCTGCCGCAAATATCATATAAATCTGCTGTGGTCCTTTGCCCGAGCATGTTAGCAGTGAAATACATAATAATTGCATCTTTTACCGGATTATTCACTTTTACAGTCGCATCGTTATCCTGAATTTTAGAAGCTCCTGTATTCACATGTGTATTATACGTTATGCCCAGTTCCACGGTAACAGGATACTTATCGGAAAATTGCCATTCGGCATTGATAACGCTGGAAGGAGCAGATAAATTTTTTCCGTGTGTGGTGCTGTCGTTTATATTCAGCCCCACCCTGTTTCCATCGTTACCCAGCGATTTCCATGAATTGGGAATATACTTAATGTAATCATAATTATTAACAACAGAACGGGAAAGAAAGATATGGTCGAACCAGCTGTACCCTCCTCCGGTATTTCCGCAAGAATTCGGGTTTGCAGTAGAACGGGTGCAAGTAGTAAGTTCTGCGGCAGCTTGTGAAGGGTTTGTTGTCCAGTCAATCGGATACACCAGTTTATTATCCGGATAAAAGGGAGGGTCGTAAAACAAAAAGCTTGTATCTGCAGTTTGTGCAATAAGTTCATACCCCGGTTCAGTCGAATTATGTGTATTGAAATCGCCCATATAAATGCAATTGGGCAGGTTTGTAAAAAACTTCTTTAATGAATCTATTACCTGCGTTGCCTGCCCGTCTCTACCTGTTGAAGATGAACCTGAAATTGTATGGCATAGCACCACATAGAGATAAGTGGTATCATGTGTTGTATTTAAGTTAGGGTCTTTGTAATATAATGAGTACAGGTCAATATCTTCTTCCCCGATATACAATGGCCTAACTTTAAGAAAACTTATTTTGTTCTGATTATAGAATAACACGCTCATATCATTGTCCGTAGCATCTGAATAATCGGTAAGCGTGCAATAGGCATATCTTCCCGGAAATGCCACATCCAGTCCGCCCCAAATAATACTGTCGGCAAACCAAGTTGGAGATATGCCATAAGGGTCAGACGAACTAAGTTTTATGGCCTGCACTTTATCAAGCCCTATCAAGTCAGGATTTACATAATGCACTTCCTTTTCTAATTGCGAGTTCAGAAAATCAAGCGTACCCTGGCAACCATCGCCAAAATGCAATACATTTTGAACCATTACACGCAAGGTATCATTTTGAGCATAACAAACTTTTATAAAAGGAAGTAAAACAATTAGTGTTAAGAAAATCCGGGGCAGATTATTTTTTTTCATGGAGAGGTATCAATTTTTTCGCGGCAAACATACAATTAGAAAGTTTTCGGATATATCTCTTAACAATTTGATAATACAGGAACAACGGGCTTTTTTCTTCTTATATTTGTTTTTCATTTATAATACTTTATGATAAAACTGCCAAGCATACAATCGCTCATTCAGCAAACAGCAAGCATATTGAAGCGATTTCCGCTTACCGTTATATGTGCAGTTTTAATGAGTACTTCGCTCATTTACCTTACTCACAATCATTGGGATTTAAAAGAATCGAATCAGTTTTTCTGGGCCAAACTATCTTTGTGCAGCGCGCTTGGGCTAAGTTTATTTTTGGCAACAGCCCTTTTGTCCGAAGCGAAAGGGCATAGCCTGAACGGAAAAATCGCGGTTCAGGTTATTACATTCGGAGTTATCCTGGCTTATTATTTCAGCATTGATAGTTATGAAGAATTTAACCTGGAATCGTTCAGCCGATTCAGCCTTTACATTATCGCATCTCATTTATTTGTGGCTTTTGCACCGTTCACCGGGCCAAACAGGATTAACGGGTTCTGGCAATTCAATAAAACACTTTTCTTCCGGAGTTTGCTGTCTGCCCTTTACACCTGTGTACTTTATGGCGGAATAGCCATTGCCTTTTGGCTGATAGACGATTTGCTGCACGTTGAAATTAAATATACCAAATACGCCTACGTGTGGTATTTACTGGCCGGGGTGCTGAACACATTAATTTTCCTTGCGGGGGTTCCGAAAGATATGGCAGAACAGGAAATCGATACTTCCTACCCCAAAGGCTTGAAAGCTTTTACACAGTTTGTTTTGCTGCCGCTTGTTACACTCTATTTACTTATATTATATGCCTATTTTGCTAAAATAGTTATCCATTGGAATTTACCCAAAGGGTATGTATCCTATCTTGTAATCAGCTTTTCTGTTATGGGAATCCTTTCCCTGTTACTTATATATCCATTACGTGATATGGAGGAGAACAAATGGATTAAAATATTCTCGCGCTGGTTTTATGTGGCCCTTTATCCGCTTATTGTTTTGCTTGGTATATCAATTTACCACCGCATTTCCGAATACGGAATAACAGAACACCGCTATTTTATACTTGCGCTTGCCGTATGGCTGGTATTTATTGCAGCCTATTTCCTGATAAGCAAAAAAGAAAACATAAAACTTATTCCCGTCACCCTGTTTGCGTTTGCCATTCTTACCTCTGCCGGGCCAACAGGTGCATTCAGTGTATCACATCAAAGCCAGAAAAACAGGCTTGAAAAATTGCTGGTTCAAAACGGTATACTTGTGAATGGCAGAATTGTAAAAACAACTAAAAGCATTACTGATTCCGACCAGGCAAATATAGGTTCCATACTGCACTACCTGGAAGAAGCGCATGCGCTGAAATTACTTCAACCCTGGTTCAACCGGGATATAGATTCCATGAACGGCAGCAGTATATATTATTCAGCTGCACCCGATTCGCTTTGCAAGATTATGGGTATTGTGTATGAACCTTATAATTATTACTACAGCAGCAGAAACTATAATACTAATAATCATCATAATACTAGTTTTTCACTCACTTCAAATGCAAGTTATTACAGGGCTACCTTAAATATTAAGGGCTATGATTACTACACCGATTTTTCATACCGGCAGTATAATTCAGAACAGTCAGATTTTGATACAAGCCGCAGTAATGAGTATTTTATAACCGGGAAGGACAGTATTTTCTTCATTCCTTACAAAGCCCCTTGTAAATTTGCATTAGTAAAACAAAGGAAAACCATTGCTGTTATGGACCTATATAACTACATCAGCAATTTACATACATCCGCTGACTCCGCTAACGGTTTATATTCTATAAGTGTGCCGGAAGACAAATTTGTGTATGACGCAAAAGGTTCCGATAGTTCTGTTTACCATTTCCGGTTTAAGTCTGTTGAAGTAAACACTGTAAACAGTAAATACACTATTCAGTATATAGATGCAATAATACTTAGCAAGCATTTATAGTATAAGGAATACTGTATTATTGCAATTCCTTATGACACTGGAAACGATAAAACTTATTTGCGGAATAATTGCCACTGCCATCGGTATATCCAGTTTCTATCCATACTTGCGCGATGTATTTAAACACAAAACTCAACCGCATACATACACCTGGCTTATATGGACAATTCTGCAAGTGACGGGAGTATTTGCAATGTACACTACCGGTGCCGGTATTGGGGCACTAACGTTATCTGTCGGAGCTATATTTTGCGGATATATTTTCGTTCTTTCATTAAAATACGGAAGTAAAAACATAACAACTTTCGATACCTTATGCCTGATAGGCGCATTGATTTCGATTGCAGTTTATTTTTTCCTGCACAATACCGTTCTGGCTGTAATATTAATTACCGCTATTGACCTTATCGGGTTTTTGCCGACTATGCGAAAGGCTTATTCAGAGCCTTATTCTGAAACATTATCCATGTACGCTCTTTTTTTTGTTTCAAGCGGTTTTAATCTTGTAGCCATTGCGGTTTATTCCATTACCACAACACTATATCCGGCAACTATAATGTGCACCAATGCGCTTTGCTGTATTATTCTGTGGGTAAGGCGCAAACAAATCGTGTAAAACCATTATTTTTACAGCATGTTTCGCAAGGTCTTTATATTTGTTTTCCTGCTTATTGCCGCCCATGCATTTGCCCAGCAAGCTGACTTTAAGCTTTACCTTGTGGGTGATGCAGGTGAAAATGAAATTACCGGAGAAACGCTGGATAGCTTAAAAAGCAAATTACTTCACAACCCGGAAAGCGCTATTGTTTTTCTGGGAGATAATAGTTACAAAAATACTTTCTTCGGTTTGGCGGAAGGCTTCAAAGGATTTGACAGCAGCAGGATTACCCAACGCAAATTAAATGCTCAACTGGATATTTTAAAAGGATATAAAGGCTATGCCTATTTCGTTCCAGGCAACCATGACTGGTGGAACAAAAAGCAATTTGCAAAAGGAAAAAGAGGCCTGAAAATGGAAGAGTCATTTATAGAAACAAATCTTGGCAAAAACACCACCCTTGCCAATCCAACACAAACATTTCTACCAAAAAATGGCAGCCCTGGCCCTGTTTCCGTGGAATTGGACAACAATAAAGTGCGAATCGTTTTTATCGATACATATTGGTTGATTTTGTTGGGTTTTAAAGATAATCCGGCACAAAATATTGCCCTTGCAAATACGTTTTATCATAACCTCGACAGTGTTTTGGCGTTAGCTACAGCTTTGCATCAAAATGTAGTAATTGTGGCACATCACCCTGTAT
Organism: uncultured Bacteroidota bacterium; assembly: GCA_903916255.1. Classification (GTDB taxonomy): domain Bacteria; phylum Bacteroidota; class Bacteroidia; order JABEUT01; family JABEUT01; genus JABEUT01. Next base: position 8,482 of record CAIWVW010000006.1, on the reverse strand, counting down.
CGCATTTGGGAACAGTAATGGCGAAACCCTTTAAGCATCCTTATTTTATGGGCAGATTAAAACAGAACAGCCAAACATTCCCATCCTACGACACAATGGCTGCAAGAATAAATGCCATTCTTACTAAATACCCTGATATATATTACGCCAGCGGGCATATACACGCCTTGCAATATTTTACGCTTAAAAACACGCATTACATTATCAGCGGGGCAGGCAGCAAAACCATCCCGGTAAAAACAACACAGGATGATTCAAAACCCACTGTCGGCGGTTTGTGCGAATTGTGGAACGATAAAGGTTTTTTCGAAATAGATTTTTATAAGGACTATACTCCCGCTGTGAAAATATATCACAGCAATGGCAGGGAAAGTATAGATATAAAACAGCCGGAAGCTATTAAGTAGTATTATGCCTGTATTTTCATAAAGCGGTAGGTGCCGAAGCAAATTGTAATTACCATCGTAAACGCCAATACAAGAAAATCCTTCAGCAGACCGAAGTGGGTTTTGTTGATAAGGCAAGTCCGGATAGCATCTACCGCGTATGAAATTGGATTAAACTCAGCTATAACCTTCATGGCTGGTGGCACATGGTCCAGCGGAAATAGCGAACTCGACAAAAAGAATAATGGAATAACCAGGAAATTATTTACAGCCACAAATCCGCCCATTTCATCTACCATGGCCCCTACTCCGGCGCTAAAACCAACAATGGCCATTGATAACATACTCATAAACAAAATAGCCACAGGCACCAAAGCCCAGTTGCATGGCCTGAATCCGACAATAACAGAAATTATAAATAACACCAGTCCCTGGAAAAGCGAAACCGTAACCCCGCCAAGGGCATTGCCGAGTATAATCCTCAACCTTGAAACAGGTGATACAAGCATCTCTTTCAGGAAACCAAACTGCCTGTCCCAAACTACATTGGCGCCCCAAAACATGGATGTAAAAAGGATTACCTGCACCATAATTCCAGGAACAATAAACTGCAGGTAACTGCCATTTCCCGAATTGACGAATACCGCATTCAGACCATAGCCCAAAGCAAGCATGTAGACTAATGGTTGCATAAAGCCAAGCAATACCCTTATGCCCGAACGAAAAAACCGCCTGCATTGCCGCAACCACAATATATAAATTACATCCATCAGCGTGTTTTAGCTTTAATAATAGACCTGTTCCGTTCTTTATTAACGCCCTCGGTGTCCAATATTTCATCACGTACTTCTTTCCCCGTAAGCATCAGATAGGCTTCTTCCAAATCCCGTGTCCCTCCGGTTTTGGCCTTTAATTCCTCCACCGTACCCATTGCAACAATTTTCCCATGGTCAATAATTGCGATGCGTTGTGCCACATCTTCTGCTTCGCCTAAATAGTGGGTGGTAAAAAAGATGGTCATGCCCTTCAACCTGTTTAATTCTTTTACGTAATTCCAGAGCAAATTGCGGGTTTGTACATCGAGCCCAAGCGTTGGCTCATCAAGGAACATTATCTGCGGATGGTGCAATAAAGCCCTGGCAATTTCAAGCCTCCGCCGCATCCCTCCCGAAAAAGTCTTTATCCTGCCCATTCGGCGTTCCCAAAGGTCAACTAACTTAAGCAACTCTTCTATTTTCAAGTTTCTTTCATGATGCGGAATGGCATACATGGTGGCATGAATCATCATGTTTTCGTAGGCTGTAAGTTCATCATCCAAACTCGGGTCCTGAAATACTATGCCAAATGATTTCCGAACTGAATCCTGTTCTTTGGTAACATCAAATCCTGCCAAATGCAGCTCCCCCGAAGTAGGCTGCATGAGGGTGGTAAGCATTTTAATGGTGGTGCTCTTTCCCGCGCCATTCGGGCCGAGGAAAGCAAATATCTCACCCTTCTGCACCTCAAAATCTATTTCATTCACGGCAACAAAATCCCCGAACTTTTTACATAGCTTTTTTACAGAAATTACGGGTTGCATTGAAATTGTGGTTGAGCACAAAAATACAAAATAGCACACGGATGAATCAGATTGAAAGGATAAAACAGATAAAAATCTACTGGAATTTTATTAAATCTGAATCATCTGCGTTCTACTCCCCTACTATAAGCCATGGCAGGTTTGGCATTTTGCTGTTTTTCTTTTTCGGTTTTATCTTTCAAATAGGCTTTCAGTTTACCTCTGTCTGAAAGGATAATTTGGTTGAAATCCTGTTTAAATAATTTTAACGATTTCCAAATTGGAGGATGCCTTGCCATTACATCCAAAAAAGTATAAAAAGGCGCTATGGTAAAATTAAGTGATAAAGAAAACCATTTATACGCTACACCAATAGAATTGCAGGTATTCACCACTTCGTGCCAGTAATAAGGCGGGGTCCACAAAATATCTCCCGGCCTAAGGGTGGTTTCATAACGGTCGAGATAATTACATTCCGGATAAACTTCGTAATCGGGTTCATGTGGATTAAACATTAAAGTGCCTGGCTTAACGTATGGAGTGCGATAAACATTTTTAGCGGGTTCTGGGTCCAGCACCATAGAGTATTCCGGCGGGTAAAGTGTCCATTTTTTTTCACCATGCACTTGCGTAAATAAAACCCCGAGGGCTTCATTGTGCATATGTGTAGGCGTATCTTTCCCGCCAATGTATGCTTCCAGCGAATCGGCCCATTTATATTTGCTCCTCAGTGAATGCAGCATCTCCATATCAAAATCCTTGCAAAGTTCCGGATGTTTGTGCAGGAATGGATAGTGCCTGTAATATCGTTTTCCCCCGGCATAAATATTATCGATTATATCGGAAAGCTTTAATATTTCATACTCTTCTCTTTTCAAATGCTTGTCATTTCGCTGGGCGTATAATACAATATCATCGTTGCCGCACTGCTCTTTTAAATAATCCAATGACCATTCTTTTACACATGCCCAATCTTTTGCAACGCCTTCCAAAACAACAGGTTTACCTTTAACCAAATACCCACTACGGAATTCTTCTGCATTAATAAATTTACGGCGCTCAATGGGAATTACCCTGCCTTCGCCTTTCGCTTTAATGGTTTTAAAAAGGTTAGAATGGAATTTTTCACGTCGTTTACCAAGCATTTTATACACCCTCTTTCTTCCCAGAAAATCATCCAGCAGTTGATATATCCCATAAGTTAACCGCTGCTTTTTGCTCAAACTCCTGTGTTCCATGGTTGAATTATTTCAATAGAAATAAATCTCTTTAATCTATTTTGATAATACAAACATGCAAATTATAGAGCCTGAAAAGGGTGCGCTCAATCACATATCAAATATGATATGTATCATACCAAGGGGAATTGGATTAATAGCCCGCGGGCTCCAATATCTGCCAGTCGGGTTCCGACCTAATTGCCGGTAGGAGGGCCTATCTTTTTCTGCAACTGCCTGATGAAATCAAGGGCTTCGTGCACATGCTTGGTACCTTCCGTCATAGAGTGGTACTTAAATACAATTTGTCCGGTAATATCTACCACAAATGTCACCCTGTCGGTAAGCAAGGCGCCATTCACCCCAAATTCTTTAATCACCTTTTTATCCGGGTCGCTTAGTAATTCATAGTTGAGATGGGAATTTTGCTGAAAACTTTTGTGGCTTTCAACACTGCCCTGATTTATGCCTATAACCACTGCTCCCGCTTTCGTAAATACATCCATACTATCCCTGAAAGAGCAGGCCTCTTTTGTACATACAGGGCTTTCATCTTTCGGGTAAAAGAATATAACGAATATGTTATTCCCTATGGAATCTTTCATGTTAAAGGTTTTCCCGTCCTGGTCTTTCAATGAAAACAGCGGAATTTTATTCCCTACATCCAGTTGATGTTGCGCTGTGCAGGAATTTGCTACTATCAGGGAGAGGCAGGCGGCAATAAAAAATTTGTTCATAATTTGGTTTTATGTATATAGTTTAACGTTCTGCAAATATTAACATTTTTTAATACTTTTGAACTGCCTTCAGGATGAAATTCTTCATACTTGTTTCATACTGCCACCCTAATTTTGATTTAGAAATACTGAAATAAAAGCTACTTTAAATTAAGAAACCATGAAAACACACCTCGGAAAAATCACATTAACAGGGCTTTTAAGCCTTACGCTTATGGTTCCAAAATACAGCATAGCGCAAGATGATAATTCTCAGCCACCGCCTCAGGATAGCCAGCAACAATACCAAAACCCGCCCGATACCCCACCGAATCAGGATGACCAGCAGCTTGACCAGCAGGAAGCGCAACAAGCAGCTCCACCCAGTGACCAGCCTGTAACTACACAGGTATTTTACGACCAATTATCACCCTACGGGCAATGGGTAAATTATGGAAACTATGGCTATGTTTGGATTCCAAGCGCAGTGCCTAATTTTACCCCCTATGCCAGCGAAGGACATTGGGTTTATACCACCTATGGCTGGACATGGGTATCAGATTATCCCTGGGGATGGGCTGTTTTTCACTATGGCCGCTGGGGGTATGACAACAATTACGGATGGTTCTGGATTCCCGGTGTGGAATGGGGACCTGCATGGGTTGCCTGGAGACATTGCGACGGATATTATGGATGGGCCCCTTTATCTCCCGGTATAGATATTTCAGTAAGTTTCGACTGGTGGGATAACATCCCTGCCAATTACTGGTGCTTTGTAAACGAACGCTACCTTGGCGACCGTTATGTATGGCGCCATTATGAGCCTAGGAATTATAACAGTATGTATATCGGCCGGACTACCATCATAAACAACCATTATTATGATAAGGACAGGCGTGTAATGTATGCTGCCGGACCCCAAAGGGAAGATGTGGAAAGAGCTATGCATACTGCCATCCGCCCGGTTCCTGTGCATGAAAGCAGTTTCCCCCAACAAAGATATGACCAGGCACATTTGCACTTATATCGCCCAAACATATCACAACCCGCACCCAATGTTCATCCTGCACCGGCACGCTCTATACCTATACAACAAGTGCCCCAACGCAATGTTCAATATAATCCACAACAAGGCAATAACTGGCACGAAAACCAGCAAAGACAAGCTCCTCAGCTACAACCGCAAAGACAGCAGTTTCAGCAGCCTGCACGCCAACAGGCTCCGCAACGCACAGCACCTTCCGGTGGTGCATACAGAGGCGGAAACGGTGGTGGCAATGGCGGAAATGGAAGAAGACACTGAACATAAAGAACATTTAAAATTAAAAAGGACAGCTATCGGCTGTCCTTTTTAATTTCTCACTTCCCTTTATCATCGGCCTGTCCCGAAAATTTTAAATCATCGATAATAAGTGTAGTACCTATTTTAGCGCTATTTTTAGGCTCTGCCTGTATCCCGACAGATACAAATGCAGTGTCGGGAACTTCATCCTGCCGGCGATATTTTAAGGGAACCACAAAAGGCACATAATCGGTATGCAAATCGCCAATGCGAAGGATGGAGTTAACAATGGTATCCCGCTTGCGGGTAGCCCAGTTCCAGCGGGTTAAAATAGCGCCAAAAACAGCGGTATCACCGGGCGTATGGTCGAAAATATAGAAGCCGGTAAACGTGGCATATTTCTGCGAACACTTAAACCCGGATGCAGACAAATGGTAAATAATCCGCAATAATGAATCTATGCTTCCTATGGAGTAAACACCTCCGTTCACAGTATCTCCATGGTCAATGGCGATTCCAAGCTGCAAAGCATATTTACCGCTGTGGCTGCGGGTTGTGCGGATGGTTGTTATTCCCCTGTACCCCGGGTCGAAGTGTTGATAAAGCAAATCATTATTGGTCCATCCAACAGCCGTTTCATAAATAGTATTCGGATATGTCCACCAATCCTCAAACCCGCCATTGGGAATGTTTTGCGAGAAGGTGAAAAATGAAAAACTAAAAATGAAAAATGAAACTATAACTATTCTTTTTTTAATTGCTTGTATCATCTTGTTCATTTAACGTTATTTAAATGCATAGCAGCCATCGTGTATATAGCAATTGCGCCGCATACCTTTATTTTATTGGCTTTAATCAATTCCGGAATTTCACCAAATGGCACTTCCACTATTTCGATATTTTCGGTAAGGTCGGGCTCGGGTTCAAATTTTTTATCCGCATTTTTCGCCAAAAAGAAATGGATACTGTTTGTATCTTTAGTGGGGTCATCAAACACGTTGCCCAAATATACCATTTCATCTGAATGATAGCCCGTTTCCTCTCGCATCTCGCGCAACGCACCCTCCAGCGGAGTTTCTTTCTCCGCTTCAAAAACACCGCCGGGAAATTCCAAAAGTATTTCCTTGCCGCCATGTTTATACTGGCGCACCATAATAGCCTTACCATCATTTGTTACAGGTAAAGCAATAACCACTTCCGGACGAACATTTACAAAGTAATCATCGATTACCAAGCCATTGGGCAATTTAACGGCATCCCGCTGAATAGTTACCCATTTATTGTGGAAAACAATTTCGCTTTTTAAAATATCCCAGGGTTCTATTTCCGACATAGTATTTGAAACGACAGCAAATATATTAAACACTGCTTATACATGCAGGCCGCAATTTACCCCATTAATCTCTGCAATCAGGATGCTTAGGCTTTTTTAACATCTTTTCCATGAGCCCCCGTTTCAGGAATTTCGGTAAGTTTGAAACTCGTTTCTATTCATTATGGCTAGCCTGAAATATTTTCTATTGCTTATTATCGCCTCGCTTGCATCATGCACAGGTTGCGGCAATACAAACGTACAAGCTACCCAACCCGGCGGCATAATTCCTGTTAGCCCTTTCAGCCTTACTTCCACAGCATTCCGCAACGGAGATACAATTCCCTCAATCTATACTTGCGACAGCACCAATATTTCGCCGCCCTTGCATTGGTCGAATCCACCTGCTAACACCGGCAGTTTTGCCATTATTATGGATGACCCCGATGCACCTATAGATACCTGGGTTCATTGGATAGTTTATAATATTCCTGCTGCTGATACGAGCCTCGCAAATCACGTTCCTATGGATTCCGCACTTGCAAACGGCATTAAACAAGGATATACAAGCTTCCGCACAACAGGCTATGGGGGCCCCTGCCCGCCAGAAGGGGTGCACCATTACTTTTTCAAACTCTATGCGTTAGATACAAAATTGAATGCTCCGGCAAGGCTGACAAAAACCCAATTACTGAATGCCATGCATGGACATGTAATTGGAGAAACCGAACTGATGGGCCGATATACACGAAAGAAAAAATGACGACTAAACAAATACTTGCCACAAAGACGCTAAGACACAAGGTAACACCAATAAAATCTTTGTGTAGCTTTGAGCCCTTGTGTTTTAGTGGCATAAAGTTTTATATGTAGAAATGAAGAAAATACTGATAGTTGTTGGCACACGCCCGAATTTTATAAAGGTTACACAGTTTCATGCCGTAATTAAAAACCATCCCGGCTTGGATTGCAAAATTGTGCACACGGGCCAGCACTTCGATAAGAATATGTCGTCGGTATTTTTCGAGCAGTTCCGTTTGCAGCCCGATATTTTTTTGAATGTGGAAGCGGGGAGCCCAATTTCGCAAATGGCGGATATTATGAAAGGCCTTGAAAAAACGGTGAATGAATACAAACCTGATTTAATAATTGTGCCCGGCGATGTGAATTCTACCTTGGCGGGAGCGCTGACCGCCAACAAAATGGGAGTGCCCCTCGCCCACCTTGAAAGCGGCCTTAGAAGCTATGACCGCACGATGCCCGAAGAATTTAACCGTGTTCTGACAGATGATTTATCGGACTACTTTTTTGTGACCGAACAAAGCGGATATGACGCCCTTGTAAAAGAAGGAAAAAATGAAAAGAGCATTTACTTTGTAGGAAATACCATGATTGATACGCTGGTGGCTTACTCCAAAGATATTGAGAATTGCAGCATTCTGAAAAAATTTGAACTGGAGCCCAAAAAGTATTTGCTGATGACCATGCACCGCCCTGCTACGGTTGATTCTGCCGACGGATTGAAAAAGTTGAACAGTTTGGTAAAGAACATCACCAAGAAATATAATGTGGTGTTTCCGGCGCACCCGCGGACGATACATAACCTGGAAAAATTCGGATTGCTTACCGAACTAAAGCAGAACAAAAAACTCATTTTGAGCGAGCCGTTAGATTATTTCTCTTTTCAAAAATTAGTAAAGGACAGCTTAATGATTATTACCGACAGCGGTGGAATACAGGAAGAATCAACCTTTCTTGGCGTGCCCTGCCTAACCCTGCGGCCCAATACCGAAAGGCCTGTTACCGTCGACATAGGCACCAACGAACTGATACCATTCGATGAAAAACTGATAGAAAGCAAAATAGTATCGGTGGAAAAAGGCACGTACAAAAAGGGACAAATACCGCCTATGTGGGATGGAAAAGCTACCGAGAGGATTGTGAAGGTGGTGGCTGGGTTATAGAGTGTTCGTCATTTCGAGGCTTTGCGAAGAAATCTTAATCAATTTTA
>CAIWVW010000005.1 GCA_903916255.1 uncultured Bacteroidota bacterium | reverse complement strand
CCCTTCGCTCTGCTCAGGGTGACAATCTCATTAACCTTATAGGTCAACCAAGCGGGGTTTACTTTTACCGTGTTGTAAAAGAGAACGGAGAGTTAATTGGTGAGGGAAAGATAATAGTTACGAAATAGGAAACGTAAAGCCTTCGCCTCTTGGGGAAGGAAAGGGTTAGGGTAACATCGAAGCCATCGCTTCTTCCACCGTCTTTGTCTTTTCGTAAAAAGATAAAATCTTCATCAATACTTCTTCCACCATAGCATCGGGGCAGGAAGCACCGCTGGTAAGTACTACCGTTAAAGGGTTTTTATTGGGTAGAAAGTTGTTCGTGGTTTTACGCTGTTCAGAATGAATATCAAAATAATTTATTGTGTCTTTCGATTCTATTTCTTTTACAGATGAAATAAAATAGGTTTTGAATTTTTGTTCGCACAACTCTACTATATGCTGGGTGTTGGAACTATTGTAGCCCCCAACTACTATTGCAATATCAGCATCCTGCATAAGCAGTTGTTGTGTAGCATCCTGGTTCTCGTTGGTTGCATAACAAAGCGTGTCGCGGGTATCGGCAAAATGTTTTTGAATATTCTCAGCGCCAAATTTCTCAACCATAATTTGTTTCAAATAATTAGCTATGTCTTGTGTTTCGGCAGCCAGCATAGTGGTTTGGTTAATTACTCCAAGCCTTTCCAAACTTGTTTGCGGATTGAAAGTAGCAGAATAACGCCCTTTAAATATTTCTTCGAATTTCTCCAAACTGATTTTTCCTAAAATAAAATCGCCCAATAAAATGGTTTCTTTTTTGTCTTTTACAATCAGCGATGGACTGCTTGCTGAACTATGAGAAAAAGTAGCACGGGTTTCTTCATGTCCCGGCCTGCCGTGAATAATTACGGTATATTTATCTGTTCCCAATTTTTCAGCTTTGTTCCAAACGCGGTGTACAAAAGGGCAAGTGGTATCGTAGGTTTGTATTTCAATGCCAATATCTGTTAATTGTTTGCTTATGGCAAGTGTGGTGCCGAAAGCAGGTATAATAACCACATCTTCTTTGGTAAGTTCAGAAAAGGGAGTGATAGTTTTTCCATCTGTATCCATCAAAAAGCGGACACCCCTGTCTTGCAAATTGGTATTTACTTCCGGGTTATGAATCATCTGGCTCAGCAGGAATATCCGTTTGTCGGGATTCTCTTTTACGGCACGGAATGATAATTCAATGGCATTTTGCACACCATAACAAAATCCGAAGTGGCGCGCCAACATGAACCGTACATTGCCAAAATCAAGCAGAGTAGGTGAGAAATCTTTTTTCTTGGGGTCTTTTGTAGAACGGAACTCTTTTACCCGCGATAAAATAGGGCTGTTATAAAATTCCGGAATTTCAAATGTTTTCACAGTGCAAAGTTAAGTAAAAGAGCAGAGATGAGTGATAAGAGATAAGTGATGAGCTATGGATATGCCTCTCAGCTTATCTCTTATATCTCATCTCTTATATCTGTTTTATACCGCTTTCACGTGGTTGGTCCTCTTCTGTTTGGTGTAAGTATCTACGTGCCGTTCTTTTTTGCTGGGGTAAATATCCGGAATGGTAAGTAAAATGCCGGTTTCTTCCACATTGCCAAATTCAGGGTTCAGGCAAGTGCCAAACATGCGCATGGTAGGCGAAAGGTTCATATAAGCATTAATAAGCGGCGGTATATTTTCCCCTAAAGTCCGCACTTCCTGGTTCAATATGGCATGGCCTTCTTTATAATCTTTCCCCTTCAGCCTTTTGGCAAATGTACCGACACTGTAATTCGATTCCAATTCTTCTATGGGGACAACCAGTTTATCTTTATCGGGGAAATAGTATTGCATAAAATAGAGGATTCTGTCGCGTGCTTTCAGGTTAAAATCGCGGTACATGGTTACTTTCCCAAAGAAATATTTCATATCCGGATTATCAACCACAATAGCGCCTAACCCATCCCACAGGTTATCGAGTGAAAACAAGCCTTTGCGGTTTTCTGCCGAAGGCTGGTATTGCGGAGAAACGAAAGAACGTCCCAATTCAATAGTGTAGGGGAGGTAGTCTTTCACAAATTTATTGCTGAATTCGAAAAGCTCAGTAGTTGCAAGTTGGATGATACCTTTTTTTACGTGTGCATCTTTGCAGCGCATGTAACGATAAGAGCCTACAATTTCTTTTTCTTCCGGGTTCCAGACTATAAGCTGGCGGTAAGGAGTTTCATTAGTATCGAACTCATCCAAATCATAGGGCTTGCCTGTGCCGCCACCCGCATATCGGAAAGTAAGTTCCCGCAGCCTGCCTATTTCCTTTACTACTTTCGGAGAGTTGTGGTATGTCACTACATAAATTTCATTTTTCCCATAGTTGGTGCGGCGCACAAACTTATCTCTGGTAAGTTCTGATGCGAGTATGTCGCCGGGTATGGGTGGAATTATCGGTTGCATGGCAAATGCTAAGTTACTATTTTAGGCGTTAGCAGAGGTTCATTAATAATTTGTGCTTTCTTTTTATACAATTCATCGCGGAAAATATTGGCCCATTGTGCATCTGTATGGCTTTTATCAAATACTTGCCAGGAAACAGGTTTTCCGAAATAAAGAGTTACTTTTTTATCTTTATGTGCAAACATCTCATCTACCAGAAAAAACATTTCAAGATTTATCTTTATGCCCAATTTTTTCCGCAGTGCTGCAAAATTGTAAAAAAACCGGGAGTTTTTACCCTCTATGTAAATAGGGACGATATCCTTATGATAATGTTTTGCCTGTGTAATAAAACTCTTTTTCCAGCTGAGGTCCTTAATCTCATTCTTGCCCGATTTCCGAGATACTAAACCTGCCGGAAAAATTGGTATGGCAAAATCGGCCGAATAAATTTTATCGACCGTTTCAAGCATCTTGCGGGTACTGTTGCCGTTTATATTTACGGGAACAATAATATTATCGAGGTTTTTCAATGTCAGTAATAATTCATTCACGAAAAACTTAATATCGGTGCGCACTTTGGCAATGGAGTAAATGATAGAAAGACCGTCAAGCCCACCCAATGGATGATTGGATGCAAAGATATATCCACCCGTAGGGGGGATGTTTTCCATTCCTTCTATAATAATTTCGGCTCCCAGCATTTCAAGGGTGGCATTAATAAAATCTATGCCTCTTTTTTCGCCGTCTTTCGCCAAAAAGTTATTAATATCCTTTTCATGAACTACCCTTTTCACATAGTTAATGAAAAAGCGGGGTATGAATTTATAAGGCCCCGGCGCTTTTGTGCGGAGCAATTCATCTATATCTACCCGTTTTATGGCCATAATAATTTACTTAATAATATAGGACGATTAACCTGCTATGGAAACAAAAGTAGTTAAATAGGAAAAAGGCGGTAAAAAAATAGAGATTCATAGTTATTTTTTGTTTTCCTGCCCAAAAGTGTAACATTCCACACAGAATACGTATGTGTTGATATAAAAAAATGTACGTTAACAATAAAATATTTAATATTGCAGTCTGATAAAAACTAACCTACACAAATTCATGAAAAAACAATCCCTCCAATCCTTATCCATTTTGGGTTTGGCCGCCCTCGGAATTGCCGGATGTAACGGTTTCTCCAAAATGCTGAAAAATGCCAACCAAATTACCTATTCGGTAACCCCAAACCCCCTGCAAGATAATGGCGACAGTGTTGCTATTAATATTTCGGCCCATTATCCGGCCAAGTATTTCCCTAAAAAGGCGGCATTGGCAGTTACCCCAACCTTGAAATTATCGGATGGCAGCAATGTTGACCTTCCAACAACCAATTTGGTAGGAGACAAGGCAAAAGGCGAAGGAATTAAGGTTAGTTATGACAATGGAGGCAGTGTTAGTTTTAATAAAAAGGTTCCTTTTACCAATGGTATGAAAATGGATGAATTGGACATTAAAGCCAATTTAACGAATAATAAGAAGGATTTCCCGGTTGTTAAAATAGCTGATGGAACCATTGCAACCGCTTTATTAATTCAAAATGATGATAAGTTGATTGCTGCCAAGGATAAGTTCCAAAAGACGATTCCGGAATCAGATACCACGCATATTTATTATTTAATCAGCCAAAGCGGTGTTCGTCCTGCCCAAATGACCAGCGATGAAATGAAGAAATTCAAAGCTTTTGTTGAAACAGGTACTATGCAAGGGTATACATGGGATGGAACCGTAGTAGATGCATGGGCTTCCCCTGATGGCGAAACTGCTATGAATGAGCATTTGGCCGATGACCGTGCTAAAAGCGCTATCAAAGCGATGAAAGAAATGCTTAAAAGCATGAAAATTGAGGACAAAGTGACTGACCCCAATGGCAAAACGATGAAAGTGAAAATTTTAATTGATTCCAAACTATGGGGCGATGATTTTTATAAAGTGGATAAAACAGGTTTAGATTGGGATGGTTTCAGAGATAAGGTAAATGCATCTAATATTAAGGACAAAGACCTCATTATCCGTGTGCTTACAATGTATACTGACCACGACCAACGCATGAAGGAAATTAAGAACATGACCAAGACATATACAGAACTAGCTGATGATATTCTTCCGAAACTTCGCAGGGCTATTATCATTTTAAATGCTGAAAAGAAAAGCCGCAGCGATGCACAATTGACCGCTCTCTCTGCTTCACATCCTGACAGCCTTTCTGTTGAAGAATTGCTGTATGCTGCTACATTGACAACTGACATGAACCAAAAATTGAGCATTTACAAATCAGCTGAAAAGCAGTATCCAACGGACTGGAGATGCGCCAACAATGCCGGTTATGCTGAAATGGCATTGAACAAACTTTCTGATGCTGATGCAGATTTCCAACAAGCTGACAAGCTTTCACCAAATAACCCTGTTATTCAAAACAACATGGGTGTTGTTGCCCGCTGGAAAGGTGACCGCAAAGGCGCTATGGCATACTATGCTAAAGCAACCGGAGCCGGAACTGAAGTGGCTTATAACATGGCTTTAGTAGATATTCAAACAGGAAACTATGCAGATGCTTCCAATAATACAGGCAGCTACAATACTTTTAATGCAGCCCTTGCAAAGGTGTTAAACAATGATGCCAGCGGTGCTAAATCAGTGCTGGATGCTTCTAACGACCAAAGTGCAATGGCTTTCTATTTAAGGGCTATTATATGTGCACGCACAGGCGACAAAACCGGAATGGTTACCAACCTGAAAACAGCTACCAATAAAGATGCTTCTTTAAGGGCTACAGCTCAAACAGATTGCGAGTTCCTGAAGTATAAAGATGACGGTGATTTTAAAGCTGCTATTCAATAGATAACAGCGTTCAAAATAGGGAAAACCCCGACCGGAAGGTTGGGGTTTTTTGTTGGTAGAAGCCGGCACCTCACCCATAGATGGGCTTTGGTTGCGCTATTCAAAGCCCCTTTAGGGGTTTTGGGCTGAAAAGTTTGGCCGCAAACAGCACTAAAATGCCATTAAATGCCCATTGGAAATAAATAATTACTACCTTTGCACCCCTAAAAAAAAGAAAATGTCTAACACAGGAGATATCGGAGTTGGTACCATTATACGCTTTAATGGCGAATTATGCGCTATTGTAGAGTATCAGCACCGCACACCCGGAAACTTGCGTGCATTTTTCCAGGCTAAAATGCGTAACCTGAAAAACGGCAAATTAGTAGAGTACCGTTTCAGGGCAGGCGAGTCAGTTGATGTAGCCAGAGTTGAATTCAGAGATTTGCAATATATATATCAGGAAGGCGATTTTGTTGTTTGCATGGATAATGAAACCTATGAACAGATTCACGTTCCGGCCATTCTTTTCGGCGACGGCGGCAAATTTATGAAAGAAGGCATGGCTGTAAAAGTTGCCTTTGAAAGTGATGCCCCTATTATGGCAGAACCTCCAACTTTTGTTGAACTGGAAGTAACCTATACCGAGCCTGGTGAAAAAGGAAATACAGCTACTAACGCACTTAAAACAGCTACCGTGGAAACCGGAAGTGTAGTAAATGTTCCATTATTTGTAAATATTGGCGACAAAATACGGATTGATACCAGAACTTCAGCATATTGCGAACGCGTAAAATAATTTTTCTATAAACTAATCAATAAATAAAAATGGCAAATCACAAATCAGCTATTAAAAGAACCAGGTCTAACGAAGCTAAAAGACAACGCAACCGTTACCAGGCTAAAACTGTACGTACTTTTTTAAAGAAGGAAACCAAAAATGAAGTACCAACAGATGACCTTAAAAAGTTGCTCTCTTCTATTGATAAGCTTGCCAAAAAGAACATTTTTCATAAGAACAAAGCTTCTAACCTGAAGTCGAAATTGATGAAAAGAGCCAACAAAGCAAGAGCAGCTGCGGCTGCTCCTAAGGCTGCTGTTGCTGAAAAGACACCGAAGGCTGCAAAGAAGGTTAGCAAGTCTAAGGCTAAGTAGTTTTTTCTTTTAGTAGCCTGATTGGAATAGTCGGGCTATGTCTGCCTTTATATTTTTCAACCCCTATCCATAAGAGCGGATAGGGGTTTTTATATTCCGTCAAATCCCCTAAATTAACGTAACTTTGCGCCTTAATTAGCCCACCCCACAAAAATTGAAGACCAAAACACTTAAAAAGAATAAAGTAAACGTAGTTACCTTGGGATGTTCCAAAAACCTGGTCGATTCGGAGGTGCTGATGACTCAACTGAAAGCCAACAAGTATGATGTGGTTCATGAATCGGAAAAGGAGGATTCTTCAATAGTAATTATAAATACCTGCGGATTTATTGATAATGCAAGGCAGGAAAGTATCGACACTATTTTGCATTATGTGAATGCCAAACAACATGGCAATGTAGATAAGGTTTACGTTACAGGATGCTTGAGCGAACGCTACCGTCCTGAACTAGAGAAAGAAATACCGGAAGTTGATGGATACTTTGGTACTCGTGATTTACCACGCTTGCTAAAAACTCTTAAAGCCGATTATAAACATGAGTTAGTGGGTGAGCGCTTGCTTACTACACCTAATCATTATGCCTATTTAAAAATATCGGAAGGTTGCGACAGGAAATGTTCCTTTTGTGCGATACCGCTGATGCGAGGAAACCATATTTCAGTTCCTGCGGAACAACTGGTGTTGCAGGCTAAAAACTTGGTTAAAAATGGCGTGAAGGAAATAATGCTTATTGCACAGGACCTAACTTTTTATGGTCTCGATATTTACGGTAAAAGAAACCTTTCAGAACTGCTTTATAAGCTAAGCGATGTGGAAGGGCTGGAATGGATTCGCCTGCATTATGCTTTCCCAAGCGGGTTTCCAATGGATGCCATTGATGCGATTAAGAACTGCTCCAATATTTGCAATTATTTGGATATGCCTTTGCAACATGCATCGGACAATATGCTGAAAGCAATGCGAAGGGGGATTACCAAAGAAAAATCAACGAAGCTGGTTGAAACGATAAAAGAAAAAGTCCCGGGAATTGCTATACGCACAACCTTTTTGGTGGGTTATCCGGGAGAGACAGAAAAAGATTTTGAAGAATTAATGGATTGGACATCAGCCATGAAGTTTGACCGAATGGGTGCATTTACATATTCGCACGAGGAAAATACCCACGCATATAAAGCAGATGATGACGTTCCGGAAGATGTGAAGAAAGAGCGTGCGGGATTACTGATGGAAGTGCAAAGGGGAATATCGCATAAACTGAATAAAAAGAAAGTCGGGAAGGAATTAAAAGTGCTTATTGACCGCAAAGAAGGTGATTATTTCATTGGCCGCACCGAGCACGATTCACCTGAAGTGGATAATGAAGTATTGGTAGATTGTAGGGACACCAGATCTGGTGTCCCTACTTATCTCCGTGTGGGCGATTTTGCAACCATAAAAATTACTTCGGCGGAAGATTATGATTTATTTGGAGAGCCAGTATGAGTTTTAAGAAGACAAATATTTCCTATAAAGATTCCGGGCAGTTTTCAAAACTGCTGATGGATTACGTAGCCGGGGATGAAAAGCTCAAACCATTTTATGAATATTCTCCATCGGTAAAAGGTTTTGGTGAAGCGATTAAGAAAATGAGCGGTTATGATTATCCCCGCAAAGTATTGGTTGATTCACTTACGGAATATTACAACCGCAATGTTCCGGGAATGGCTTCCGATGCAACATTGAAGAACATTCAAAAACTGGAAGATAAGAACTGCTATACGGTTACTACAGGCCACCAATTGTGTTTATTTACAGGTCCACTGTATTTTATTTTTAAAATAATTACAGTCATTAACCTGGCTGAAAAACTCAATAAAGAATATCCATCCAACCATTTTGTTCCTGTTTATTGGATGGCTAGCGAAGACCATGATTTTGCTGAAATAAATCATGCTTTTCTATTTGGCAAAAAAGTGGAATGGAGCCATGAAAACATTGGCGGACCTGTTGGTAAATTACCACTTTCATATTTCTCACCTATTCTGGAAAACCTTTTTGCCATAATGGGCGAAGGTGAAAACACAGCTGATTTAAAAAAGATAATTGCAGATTCATATAGCAGCGAAAAGACCTTGGCAGAAGCCACATTTTCCTTTGTAAATGCCTTATTTGGCAGGTTTGGCTTGATAGTAGTTGAGCCTGACAATTCAAGCTATAAGCAGGTTTATTCTCCAATAATTACCGATGAACTTCTGAATGGCAATTCATTTAAAATAGTTACTGAAACCAATAAAAAACTGGCTGATATTGGTATAGAACCACAAGTGCATGCCCGGGAAATTAATTTGTTTTATGTGGATGAAAACGGCCGCAACCGTATTGAAAAATTGCCCAATCCCGCTGTTGTAGGGGGCGACCCGCGTGTCGACCCAATAAATAGTGTCAGCCCGTATAAAATAGTAGGCACCGATAAAGTATTCACTGAAGCAGAAATTATAAATGAAGTAAAATCCTCCCCTGAAAAATTCAGCCCGAATGTAATTCTGCGCCCTGTTTACCAACAAATGCTGTTACCCAATATTGCATACATTGGCGGGCCTTCAGAGATGGCCTATTGGCTTCAATTGAAGGGCATTTTTGAAAATTACAACGTTCCTTTTCCGGTTTTGATGCCAAGGAACAATGCCATGATTATAACAAAGCCCATCACTCCAAAAATGGCTAAGTTGAATCTGAAAATAAACGATTTATTTCAGGATATAGATGCGTTGATAAAAGAATTCCTCTCACAGAATTCAGATGGCCTACCTGATTTTGAGAAAGAAAAAGCACTGTTATTAGAAGCCTATAATTCTATGGGCAATAAGGTAAAGGAAGTGGATGCTACACTGGTTGCTACTACTGAAGCTGAATTGCAAAAGCAACTCAATGCACTTAAAAACCTGGAAGCTAAACTTACCCGTGTATTAAAACAAAAGGAAGAAACATCGCTGGCGCAAATAAGGAAACTGAAAGAATACCTATTCCCCGGTGGTTCATTACAGGAAAGAACAGATAATTTTATACCTCTTTACCTGCAACAAGGCCCTGCCTTTTTTGATATACTAAAAGAAAACTTTGACCCGTTTGGATTTGGATTGGAGGTATTGGTGGAGGAGTAATAGAAAAACGGCTTAGCTAGTCGGAGCTAGGTTGGCGATTATTTAATTTCATTACCGGTTTCGTCGTGAATTTTTGTTTTCCCGGCAACATCATTAATATAAGTTGTTTCAAACCAAATATCCCCATTCTCATAATACGTTTTTCGTTCCCCATTTATTTTATCATTCGAGTAAGGGGTTTCAAACTCTAATACGCCGGTTTCATAATATCCTTTTTCTAGGCCGTTCCTTTTACCATCTGTATATGGTATTTCAAATTGTATTTTTCCATTTTCATAATAGGTTTTCTTTACACCTGTTAATTTACCATTGCTTATTTGGAGCTCATCTGAAAGTTTACCGTTGGTAAAATAACCGTTTAGTGTACCATTTGTAATGGTATTTCCATTTTCAAAATAAAACTTTTCTGCCGCACTAGTTCCCTCATTAAAAATAAGTTCTGCTTGTATTTTGCCGTTTTCATAATACATTTTTCCTACTCCATTTTCTTTACCATCCGTAAACGTAGTTGCATAGGCTACGTTCCCGCTTTTATAATAATATTTCATTTCTCCGTTCTCTTTATTGTCGGCATACTGAACTTCTTCCAGTAATTCCCCAGTCTCATAGTATAATTTGGTTATTCCATTTTCATTATCATTTATAAAATGTGCAATACCTCTTAATTTTCCATTCTCGTAATATATTTTATCATCTCCATTTTCTTTGCCATTGGTGTAAGGCTTTTCTCTTTGTAGTTTTCCATCCAGATAGTAACATTTTCCAGTACCATTAATTAAGTTTTTAGTGCAAGGAATTTCATTGTGCAGCACCCCATTTTTGTAGTAATATTTTAAATTTCCATCTGCCAAGCCTTTAATAAAAGGAATTTCACTCTGTATCGTCCCGCTTTTATAGTAAGCACGGGATATTCCAAAGATACTTCCCAAATGATAAATTCTTAATGTATAGGAAGGGGCATTTGTATCTATTGTTGCTTGTCCATTAGAATCCCAATATTCAATCCATTTCCCTTCCTTTAACCCATTTACTGTTTGATTTTTAGCTTCTGCTTTATTAGTAAAGCCATTCTCCGGTAAATTATTACAGGCAACCAGTAGCGATAATGTTAAAATTAGAAAAACTCTCATTCCACAAATATAACTGATAATCTGAATGTCCTTATTTATTTGCCCGTCAACCTCCGACCTTTTTTTATCTTTGCAACTCCCTGTCTGACGACAGGCAGGCTTTTAACAATTTATGGAAGAATCTATTCTCATCCTCGACTTTGGTTCTCAATACACACAGCTTATAGCCCGCAGGGTTAGGGAGTTGAATGTATATTGCGAAATTCACCCCTATACTGCCGCTAAGAACGAAGAGCTAAGAGCTAAGGGCTGGAAAGGAATAATCCTTTCAGGTAGCCCGTTTTCGGTACATGATAAGGATGCCCCAAATGTCAATTTGGATGAATTAAAACATGGCACACCATTATTGGGTGTATGTTATGGAGCCCAAATGATGGCTAATAATTGGGGTGGCAATGTGGCTCGTTCCAATACAAGGGAATATGGCAGGGCGCATCTCAATATTTTAGAAGGCAACAACGATTTACTAAAAGGATTAAGCCCGAAAAGCCAGGTGTGGATGTCTCACGGAGATACGATTACCAAATTGCCCAAAGGCGCTACCCTTATTGCAAGCACCGAAACCGTAAAAGATGCAGCTTTCAAATTTGAAGGACAAAAAGTTTATGGAATTCAATTCCACCCGGAGGTGTTTCACACAACTGAAGGTTCTAAATTGCTCTATAATTTTGTTGTAAATATTTGCGGTTGCCAACAAAACTGGACCCCTGATTCTTTTATTGAATCAACCGTTAAACAACTTCAGGATAAAATAGGAAATGATAAAGTAGTGTTGGGTTTATCCGGTGGGGTAGATTCATCTGTGGCTGCGGTATTACTCAATAAAGCTATTGGCAAAAATCTCTATTGCATTTTTGTAGATAATGGCCTTCTGCGCAAAAATGAATTTGAAACCGTGTTGCATTCCTATCGTGATATGGGTTTGAATGTGAAAGGCGTTGATGCAAAAGAACAATTCTATTCTGCATTGTCGGGTATAGAAGACCCTGAAAAAAAGCGCAAAGCAATCGGCCGTGTTTTTATAGAAGTGTTTGACCAGGAAGCGCATAAAGTGCAGGATGTGAAATGGCTGGCACAAGGCACTATTTATCCGGATGTAATTGAATCGGTGAGTGTGAAAGGCCCTTCTATGACTATCAAATCGCACCACAACGTAGGCGGACTACCTGAAAAAATGAAGCTCAAAATTGTAGAGCCTCTGAATACGCTCTTTAAAGACGAAGTGCGCAAAGTAGGCAAAGCATTAGGAGTAGATGAGAATATAATCGGGCGTCATCCATTCCCCGGGCCTGGTTTAGCTATAAGAATACTTGGAGATATTACCCCCGAAAAAGTAAGATTATTACAAGATGCAGATGCTATTTTTATTGACAACCTTAAATCACATAACCTGTATAACGAGGTATGGCAGGCAGGTGCAATCCTTTTGCCGGTGCATTCCGTAGGGGTTATGGGCGATGAACGTACATACGAGAAAGTAGTTGCACTTCGTGCGGTTACTTCCACCGATGGCATGACCGCCGACTGGTGCCATTTGCCCTATGAAGTACTTGGTAAAATCTCTAACGATATTATTAATAAAGTGAAAGGCATAAACCGTGTGGTGTATGATATTAGTTCCAAACCCCCTGCAACAATAGAATGGGAATAAGTAAAAAATTTATAAAGTGTATGAAGTTCGTAAAGTTTGGATACTTTATAGTTTTAATACTTTATATTACAATGCCTTCAGTTGTTCAGGCGCAAACAAATAACAACGATATACCGACAATAGTTAATGGAAAGAAATACTACAAGCACACTGTTAGTAAGGGCGAAACCATTTACGGCATCGCACAAAAATTTAGCCTGCAACCGAAAGATATTGTGATGGAAAACCCATCGGCTATTGATGGCGTTAAACCGGGGGATGTGCTTTTAATACCTAACAGCGGGTTAACCAGAGGAGACTCAACATCTGCAAAAGGTAATTATGTATATCATGAAGTTTTACCTAAAGAGACGCTCTATTCACTTTCTAAGCAATATAACACTACTGTTGCGGCCATTGACAGCCTAAACCCTGACATAGCGTTAAAGGGATTGCAGAAGGGGCACAAAATACGTATCCCGGTTAAATCAGCACAACCTGTGGCAGGTAATAAGCCGCCTGTAAATCCTTCTGCCGGAAGGGATACGATAATACCTCCTCCGCAGAATAAATCTGGTCCGGTAAAAAAGGCAGATGAAACAACTGCATATAAAAGCCTTGTAACGGAGCAAACACATACTGATATTACGCCGTCTTTAGCCCCTGTTGTTGCAGATACGGGCAAAAGAATGAGTCGTTATAATATTGCCCTTATTATGCCTTTTGCCAGTGAAACAGCAGATTCACTGCGGATAAGCCGATTATTGGAGGGTACTGAGCTGGTGCCTCAATTAACCCAAATCTCCATCGATTTTTACCATGGATTAGTTGTTGCCCTGGATTCCCTTGCGAAAAAAGGGTTCAAGGCAAACCTG
>CAIWVW010000004.1 GCA_903916255.1 uncultured Bacteroidota bacterium | reverse complement strand
CGGAACCTATACGGTGAAAGAAACCGATGCCCATGGATGTACCGCTACCAACAGTGTAACCCTGGCCTGTCCGGATGCCTTGCCACAGGATAAAGGCAATGAACCCGAACAGCAACAACCACCCGTATGCTGCCAAACCATCGATAACATCAACCTCTATCCCAACCCGAACACCGGACAGTTTACCATTACCGGATTAACACAAGGTATGCTGGTAGAGATGTATGATTACACGGGCAGAAGAATCAGTTCGGTAACTGCTTCGGATATCACCCTGCGCCTCAACATAGCAGACCAGCCTAACGGAATCTACCTGCTGCGCATAACAGATAAAGACGGTACTATGGTGGGTCAGAAAAAGGTGATTAAAACGCAATAATCCCACTCCGGGTTTTTATACGGATTTATCTCTTATTATTTAAAGAAGAAAGGCAGTTTAATTAAACTGCCTTTCTTCTTTAAATTTTATCGTGGCGGTATTGAACCTTCTAATCAGCAGTTCAGCGCATAGGGAAAATACTACAGCGTAGCAATTCCCTTTTATTTTATCCGGCATCATTCCTTAGGGTGAATGAAAGAAATCATTTAAACCAGTCCTTTTTATTAAAGTCATAATTTATCAATGGACTGAAGGAAGAAATCCTTTTTCCTATATGCAACAGGTATTACCGAACCGCCTTTCATACTGGCAAATCCGCCATCGGCCATTTTATAATGTTCAAAATAATTGAGGCTTCTAAGGTGTGATTGATTTGTTCGGAAAAACCGGAAACCGCTTAATAGCTCATCATAGTCTTTCAATAGTTTCGATATGAGTATTTTCCGAACACCATTTTAAAAAAACCGTATATAACTTGCATCCTACTCACACTGCACAATATCATTACTATTTACGGCATAAATACTGCCAATTGTTTGCAGGATAATTTTTTTTCGTTTCTTTATACTCGTTCGAATAGTTGGCTTCAAGCAAATCAAGATGCTGTGTTCAGGGATAATCTAAGCAATTTCTTCGGCTTTATTTATGGCTGCAATTAATACATATAGTCAATAGGTTTTAAAATATAATCGATACCGCTGAATTTAAATGCCCGTATGACATGTTCTATGTATGCCGAAATAAATATCACTTAAAAACTAACCGGCTTGCATTTATTTAAAAGGTTGAACCCGGTACCGTCATGCATTTTAATATCCGTCGGGATTATATTGTTTGATAGCCTTTAAGACGGATTTCACATTGTCGGCGATGGCCACCACTTCCACATTTTTACAATGCTTTTCACTAAAGAGTTAATAACCTCCCGGGCATTCTGCATATCATCTATTATTATCAGTTTTAACATCCGCGCAACTTATACTTATGAAATGGAAAGTTACTGCAATATGCATTAAAAATAGTATTCATAGGGAAGAAAAAAATCACTTTAGTGGCACAGGCTTCATCCCGTTCATTTTTTAAATCCTCTATCTGCATTGAAATTTTCCGTTTCAATTTCTTGTTTATGTTTCCGGACAATCAATAAAAAGGCCCTACGATAAAATAGTACAAACCTTTTTGAGCCTGTATCAGAATCAAGATGACTTTTCTAATATAAATAGGATTACTCAAGGTGGACCGTTTATGGGAGAGATAATAATTAGTGATATATATGCTGCTGATTGGCGAAATCTTTTATCCGTAGTAGACCGTTTAGATATGAGATTCAAATTGGTAGAAATTAAAGGTTACATAAGCGACCAAATCAACTACTGTATAAAAAGTGGCGACATAGAAAGAAGGGGTAAATTTCTCGACAGTAAAGAATAATTAGAATCGACTATCAGTAAATTAAGAAGGTGTTCGTTTGAACACCTTCTTATAACTTAGACTTGCGTAATTAAGGACATTTCTGTTCTCCTTTTTTCAGTAGAAAGTGAAAAGTTATTGCCGGTACTTTACACTTTCACCTTTTTACTTAGTTTGTTTTCACCACTTTTTTCTGGCTAACCAAATTACCGTCTCTATCTAATATGCGTATTAAATAAATTCCGTTTGGTTGGTTAGATATGTTAACCCTGGATTGAGATTGGTGTATAGTGGATTGAGAATATACCTTTTGCCCCAATACACTATAAATTTCAACTGACCACCCGTCTGCCGACGAGGCAGGCTGACCACTGACTCCTGCCCACTGGATTGTAAACTGCCCGTTAGTCGGGTTCGGATAAAGATTAATATTATCAACTGTGGGGCAACATGCAGGCGGAGGCGTTTGCTCCGGCGTATCGTCCCCCTTTATTCCCGGCAATGCATCCGGACAGGCCATCGTTACACTGTTGGTGGATGAACATCCGTGGATATCGCTCACTTTTACCGTATAAGTGCCGTCGGCTACCAACATGCTTGTTGAAGTGCTTCCATTCGACCATGTATATACATACCCCGGTGTTCCTCCGCTGGCGCTGATGGTTATTGTTCCGTGCCCCGCCGGACCGCAAGTTGGTGCAGGTATAACGGAGCTTACCTGTGTGGGCTGGCTTATAGTAATTCCTGTTGTATTAAGGGTGCAACCTAACTGGTCTGTCATCACAACCGAATAGGTGCCCGCCGTTAACCCGGTAATTAAAGTTGTTGTTTTACCATTATTCCACGCATAGGTATATGGCGCTATGCCGCCGCGGCTGCCCAATGATACCTGTCCTCCGCTTCCACCATAGCAGCCTACATTGGTTTGCCAAGCTACACTGTCGTGCAAATAATTCGCCGGCTGGGTTATCGTAGCGGTGGCTATTCCGCCGGAACATCCTATAGCATCCGTTATGCTTACACTGTAGGTTCCCGCACTCAGGCCACTGGCGGTGGCTGTTGAACTCACATTCGGGCTCCAGTTATAGTTGTATGGCGGTGTTCCGTATTTAACACCTACAGTCAAACTGCCTGTGCTTCCATTTTTGCATATTATGTTGGTTGTTTGTGAGGCTATCATACTGTCGCGAATGGCTAAGGGCTGGGTCATGGCTATTACCAATTGTACCGAACAACGGTGCGCATCTTTCATGGTCACCGTATAGGTTGCTGCACTCACATTACTGGCCATATTAGTCGTGCTTACGTTGGGGCTCCAGCTATAGAGGTATGGTGCCGTTCCTCCCTGTATGCCTACTGTGGCACTACCGCTTTCTCCATAGCACATAGGGTAGCTTATACTTACTACGCTGTCGCGGATTGGGGTTGGTTGGGTAATGCTTATTCCGCTTACCGTATTCGTACATCCATTATGGTCCGTTATTACTATAGAATACATACCGGCAGTCAGCCCGCTGACCGCAGCCAATGTGGTACTGTTCGACCACAGGTAGTTAAACGGATACGTTCCTCCTTTGGTTCCAATGGTTATGCTGCCTCCGTTGCCCCCGCCGCATGTAATGTTTGTTTGTGTTACCACACTGTCGCGCATATCGTTGGGCTGGGTTACTACAGCACTTGCTGTTTTTGTTACTCCGCAGTTATCCATTACTGTTACTGTGTATAAACCCGCACTCATGGTATTGGGCGCCTGTGTTGTGGCTACCGTACTGGTACCATTGCTCCATGCATAGGTATAGGGTAAATTACCTCCCACAGGATTCGCCGTAACATGTCCGTTATTGCCTCCGTTGCAACTTACTTCGCTTATGGTTCCTGCTGTTGTATACTGGAACTGCGTGGGCTGTGTTATAGTTACACTTGAGCTGGCACCACATGCACCGCCGGCATCCGAAACATTCACGGTATAACTTCCTGCACTCAGGTTGCTTACACTTGCCGTGGTTGCAGATGTGGCATCGCTCCACAAATAAGTATACGGCTGTGTGCCTCCGCTTGGCGATGCAACCGCGCTTCCGTTACTGCCTCCAAAACAGGTTATGTAATTAGTAACTGAGGCTATAACTGATACTGCCGCCGGTTGCGTAATAGTTATACTGGCTGTGGAATTGCACCCTCCCGCATCTGTAGCAGTTAAGGTGTATGTTCCTCCCGATAAACTGCCGATACTTGATGTAGTTCCTCCATTCGACCATGTATACGTATAAGGAACTTTACCACCATAAATTGTAACAGTAGCTGTACCGTTGCCACTGCACCCCAAGGATGCATTTGTTCCTGCAATAGTTAAAGGCAATGACATAGTATTATCCCACAACGACCAGGAACGGAAAAAATTAGTGGAAGAAACCGGGCCTGTAGATACGGTTCCAATGTTCGATGCCACAGCATCGGAACATCCGTAACCATACCAATCATTCCAGGTATTGGTTGTTGAATTGTAACGTTGAGCCATTAACCGGCTTTCGGTTAAGGTATTCGCACCTCCAACTTCTGTGTTGGCTGTTCCGCTGATATAGGAAAATGTAACATTACCTAAAGTTGGTTTAACAGAATAACCTGTGTTGGCATCTATAATATAGAACCTGTCAGCCATATTATAGGAGTTATCCGAATTACTCGGGCTTCCCGGAAGGAAGAAAGGAGTTTCATTTGTTACATCCGACGGGTTAGCGCCTGAATTTAAAGCTGCGGTATGGTAAGTGGAGAATTTAACAACTCCGCTTCCTGTTCCCGCAGAACTTATATTTAATGTAACAGGTAAACTTACAGTGCTGGAATACCCGAAAGGCACAGTATACGTTCCTGTATTAGTGCCAATGTTCCAAAGCACCATATTATATTCCGATTCGGAAATTATATTTCCGCCTGAAGAGGAAATCCCGTTAGGGGTTCCGTCGCCGGGCATCAGATATATTGGGTTGGCGGATGTTCCCCCGCTCATCACAATATTCTGCCCGCTGCTTATTGCTATGCGCTCCTGCCCAAAGGCAATGCCAAAGGGTAAAAGCAGCAGAGCAACTGTTTGAATTATTTTTTTCATGGTATTATGTATTAAGTTTCATGTGTTAGCTTGTTTTCAATCTCCGGTGAATTCCCCGGAAAAAACCTACAAAACTTTTACCATGTAATTACTACGCTACCATTATGAGCACCCATATAATTCAGCCCCGTTGATGTTGCGGTTGTTCCATTAAAATAAGAACCGCCGCCGCCGCCTGATGCACCTACGTCATTACCGCCGCCGCCGCCATTGTATCCGCTTCCGCCGCCGCCGCCATAATATCCGCCGCCGCCGCCGCCGCTATAGCCGCCTTGTCCGCCATAACCGTTACTTCCACCGCCTGCGTATCCTGCTCCGCCCTGGCCCGCGTTAACACCAGCTAACGGATAAATACCGCCACCGCATGCATACGTACCTGTTACATTCGCGCTGGATGCTCCCCAGCCGCAACCGCCAGGCCCTGCACCGCTGCTACCGCTTCCTGATGAACCTGCACTGGAACCGCCGCCGCCTGTACCACCGGAGCCATTGCCGCCTGTACCATTCACAGCAGCTTCAAGAGCCGCAGCAGAGGAATTAGTTGATTGTCCGTTAGCGCCATTGTCTCCGGCAACGCCACCGGAACCGCCACCGCCGCCGGCAGCAACCATTAATGCATTTCCGTTAGAAGCATCCCAGATAAAGGTTCCGCCGCCGCCGCCGCCGCCGTCGCTATTTGTTGCATCAGCGCCGCCGGCGCCAACCTGTATGTCTATTATATGTCCTGCAGTTACTGCAATAGTTCCTGTAAGCCTGGCTCCCAAACCGGGTAACCCGCCGCTAAGAACAGAAGCATCCGGAATTGAATAACCTCCATTTCCGCCTGTAGCAGTAATGGTCATTTGTGTAATACCGGTAGGTACTGTGAAAGTTTGTACCACACCCGCGAAGCCATAATACTGGCATCCGTGCGATGTTCCGCCGCCTGAAGGGGTTGCCCATGTTCCGTCACCTCTCCAGAAAGTAGTGTTGTTTGCACCCGTACCGCTGTTTAAATTAGTTACAGGCAAATTACCTGTTACATCGGTAGCAAGGTTAACTGCCGAGAATGATTCATTTCCGCTGGCATTACCGTGCAATACGGTTGTTGTGGTTCCCTGGTTTGAGAACAGAGAGCCTGTGAGTGAAGGAGTAATATAGGCCGGAGCTGCGCTCGAACCTGTATTGTTTCCAAGTACGGTATTGGCCCCAGCATTAGTTAATGTATAAGTAATAGCAGGAGTAGTGGAGTTGGTAGCTACACTTGAAGTAAAAATTGGAGATAAGTTACCAGATGTAACTGAAGTAACTGTTCCGCTGCCGCCTGAAACTGTTGACCATGTTCCATCACCTCTTAAATAAGTGGTACTGTTTGCGGTGCCTGTGGCATTTATGTCGCTCACAGGAATTGATATAGTAACATTGGCCGCTGAAGTTAATTGCCCTTGTGCATTTACGGTGAATGTTGGAACCGAGGTTGCGCTTCCATAGTTTCCTGCCCCTACTGTTGTATTTGCTATACCTACGGTAGCTGTACCCGAGCCATTATATGTAAAAGCTGTAATGCCGGTACCTTGTGTAAGATTGGAAAAAGTAGTTGTAACGGTTGCCCAAGTTCCGTCACCTCTTAAATAGGTTGTTGAACTTCCGCCCGATGGAATATTAGCCATGGGCAAATTACCCGTGATGTCAGTTGTTAAATTAACCGCACCCCATGATGGGTTGCCACTTGCATTACCATGCAACACGGTTGTGGTTGTTCCTTGGTTTCCAAATAAAGAAGATGCAAGAATATTGCTGCTATTGGCAAGGTAAAACCATTTGCTCGAACCTGTCGACCAATAATAAAAACCTTTTCCAAAGCCTCCGGTTGTGGAAGCATTCGTATTATAAACTATCAACCCGTCCGGCGGAGAAGTTATCGGGCTTGCCGAATTAACATTTCCAATGGATACATTGGTCATAAGAAGCCCCAATGCATTGTTTGAGGCATCACTCAAATCAAGGGCAGCGGCAGAATTGCCGGAATTACCCGCTTTATTGATGGCGACACTTTGTGCATTGGCAAAATTAATTGCTACTCCTAAAGTTAAGGTAAAGATTAGTTTTTTCATACTTCCTGTTTTTTTAAATTTTTGACAAATATAACAGAAATTGATTTCACCCAACTATCATTCACATTATTTTTTAATAACAAAACAATTAACATAGTGTTAATATCTGAAAAATAGGATAAAAACACTTTTATGGGTAACTGCATATTATTACCTGCTGATTATTCTGCCTTTACAATCTTCTTTTCTATCACTCCGGTGCCGTCTTTATTTTTTATCCTTATCAGGTATATGCCATTCGCATTTCTTGTAATGTCAAAATGCATGGTGCTTTGGTCAACGACTGAATTTGCCAGCATTTGCCCGAGGTAATTATACAACTCTATCACTTGCCCTTCTTCTATCCCCGAAATGGTAAAACTACCGGTGGTTGGGTTTGGGTATATGTGTATAGTTGCCGGTTTATTTATTTGCGAAACGCTTGTAGATATTGTGCTGTCATTGAACAGGCACCAGGAACGATAAAATCCCGAGGCAGGGACAACTCCGCTTGATACTGTTCCAGTATTTCCGGAAACAACATCCATACCCGTTGCGCCAAACCAATCATACCATTCATTATTGGTTGAGTTGAAGCGTTGTGCAATCAAATCTGCCTCCACAATATAATTGGGCGCTGCAATTTCTGATGATGCCCCGTTTCGGATATAGGTCATTGTAATATCCGGAGTTGGTTTGGTGGTGTATCCTTGGGCATCCAAAACCCAGAAACGGTCCGCAGCATCTTTGGAATAATCAGTTGCGCTGAAATCGGTCATGTTAGTTACATCCGAAGGTTCATAGAGTAAGTTATCCCAGGCAGCTATGTGATACGTAGCAAATTTTATGCTTCCACTGCCAACTCCTGCCGTTGTTATATCACAGGTTACAGGCAAGGCATCGGTATTTCCATATCCGAATGGAACAATATATGTCCCCAAATTGGTTCCTATGTTCCAATCTACCTGGTTAAATTCATTTTCGGAAATAATCCAGCCTGTGCCGGTATTTGTAATTGCAGCCGGTGCAGGGTTTGTCAAAACCAAACTTGTTGGGTTGGTTTGTGTGCCGCCCGTCATTACCACATAGGTACTATTGGGCATTACTAATTGCGCGGATGCTATGAAAGGAATAACCCCAACAGCAGTCAATACAGTGAGAATTTTAATATGCTTTTTCATTTTATTATAGTAATAAAATTTGTTATTTTAGTTAGTGCCTTGCTTATTGGGTTGAACAGGTTTTCCTGTTCCTGCCTGTTTATGAAATGTCACTTGCGGCTTTTTCGGAGCATCCGGGCCGACCGGGAAACGTTTCTCGGCATAGTTCCTGTCTTCACCGGCTTCGTTGGCGCGGTTGCAAACAATATGCCAGCTAAAAGGAGTATTGGAAGCACCGTGATTTAATTCTACCACATCAAACCCGTTTGCGGTTTTGTTGGTAACGTACGTGCCATTACAATCTCCTTCCAACTCAATAAATACATGCATAGGGTGTTTCTCATTAATGGTAACATTTATGGCGAAAAGCGAATCGAGTGCAATATGTACCCTGCCATTCACCAATTGCCCTTCCCCATAATCTTCAAACTTCACTTCAGGGGATTCATTACAGAATAAAAGGCGTTCCTGATTGTTTTTATCCTTCACTTCCGTTGATTTGGAACCATTGGTAACATACCCGGAACCTCCGTTGCATACATACATGTAGATGCCCGATGTGTTTTCAAACTCGGCTCCTATGGCACCATCTGCAATATAACCATATGCTCCGCTATTACTCTCAAACGTACCGCCCACAGAAGCACCTAAAGCTGCAATTCCATTACCATTAGCATTATCAGCCACATAGACCTGATTACTACCAGCAACGAAATATCCCCCTGCCGATGAACCATATGCATTAATGGCATAGCCGTCGATACCATCTGCAATATCACCAACATCACCACTATTATCGCCAAACACACCGCCATAATTCAACCCATAGCCCTGAACTCCATCTTTGGTTGAAACACTTGCTAAAACAGCATAGTCGCCAAGCCCGTCTCTACAATAAGCTCCTGCACCAGATGCGGAATAGCCGTAAAGAGCAGTTGCCCCGCTCAAGGAAGTTTCAGCGTCAATTCCCGATAGGGTAGATGTATTAAAAGCAAGGATTTGACCGGCTTCAGGCGCAATGCCTATGCCGATTTCAGTACCATCATCTTGCAGCACACTAGTGCCTAAAGTGGTACTATTTGGGGTCCATAGTGCTAAATACCCATTCGTTCCCGAACCGCTGATAGAGCCACCGGCAGGGGTAGCCCATGTTCCATCGCCCCTCCAAAAGGTGGTGGAGTTTGCATTTGAACCATTGTCAAGGTTAGAAACAGGTAAACTACCAGTAATATTATTTGCACCGCCACCAATATTAACAGGTGCATACGTTAAGGAATTTGTTCCGCTAACCTGCAATACATTCCCCGTAGTGAGTGAACCTGCCACCGGCACCGAAGCATTGTTAATGCTGACAACAGCCGGGCCCGGATATACACCGCTAAGGTCGCCAAATGCAGCGCCGCTGGGCGGGAGCGATGTAGGGACCGCTTGTGTGGTAACATTCGTTAACTGCCCTTGCGCATTTACTGTAACAATTGGATAATAGCTGGCATCTCCATACGTGCCTGTTCCCACTCCAGTATTGGCAATAGCAATGGAGCCTGTTGTTGTTATAGGGTTAGAACTAAAAGTAAGCCCGCCACCGCTGTTAGCTCCCGATGCGCCTGCAGCTACAGAAGTTACTCCTCCTCCACCGCCTGTGTTGGTAATGGTTATGCTCCCTGCTCCATTTGTAACTGATATGCCTGAACCTGCTGTGATAGTTGACAACGTATAATTAGTCCCATTACCTATAAGAATTTTTCCGTTGGCGGGGGTTGTGCCTAAACCTGTTCCTCCATTTGCAACAGCCACTGTTCCTGTTAAGGAAATATTTGGTGTGTTTCCACCGCTTGAAGCAAGCGGTGCAGAAGCTGTAACGGCAGTTACCGCACCAATTCCGCTAGCGGAAATAGGAACATTGGCTGCCGATGTGATTTGCCCTTGGGCATTAACTGTGTAAGTAGGTACTGTAGTTGCGCTGCCATAGTTTCCGGCAGTAACACCTGTATTTGCTATGCCAACAGTTGCTGTGGAGGAACCATTATATGTAAAGGAAGTAATTCCGGTGCCTTGCGTAAGATTTAAAAGAGTTGCCGCAGTAGGGTTTGCCCAGGTTCCGTCGCCTCTCCAAAAGGTGGTGGAGTTTGCGTTTGTTCCATTATCAAGGTTAGCGACTGGTAAGTTACCAGTAATATAGTTTGCGCCACCGGCAATGTTTACAGGTCCGTATGTAGTGGAGCTTGCCCCATTAACCTGCAATACATTACCCGTAATAAGTGAACCTGCCACAGGAACAGATGCTCCGTTTATTTTTGAAACAGTAGGATTAGGATAGGTACCACTAAGGTTACCCCCTGCTGTTCCGTTTGGTGGTAAGGAAGTAGGTAAAGCTTGTGTGCCTGCTGCCGTTAGTTGGCCTTGTGCGTTCACTGTAAATGTAGGATAGTTGCTTGCGTTTCCATACGAGTTTGCTGTTACACCTGTATTGGCTATACCAACTGTAGCTGCTGATGAACCGTTATACGAAAATGCAGTTACGCCTGTACCTTGCGTAAGATTAGCAACGACAGGTGAACCGCCTAAACTAAGCCATGATGAACCGTTCCAGTAGTAATACCCTAACCCGCTGCCTCCGGTTGGGGCTGTGGAACTATAAACAATAAGCCCCGTTGCAGGACTTGTTACAGGTGCTGCAACCGCAACATTGGTAAGTGCTACTTGAGGAGGTAAAAACCCTTTGTTAACCCCGCTGTTACCTGTATTTAAATCAAGGATGGCAGAAGCGTCGGGGTTTGCCGCACTGTTGTTGATGCCTATCTGTGCTTGGCTAAGAACAGGGATAAGGGCTAAGGGGAAAGTGATAAGCAATATAGCAATTCGTTTTTTCATAGTGTTGAATTTTAAGGTATCTATTAATTTTTATTAAAAACTTTTGGCTGAACTTTAGCAACAGGCTTTTTTGGCGCACCGGGGCCAATTGGGAAGCGCTTTTCTGCATAGTCCCTGTCTGTTCCGGTTTCATTGGCGCGGTTGCAAATAATGTGCCACTGGAAAGCTGTGTTAGATGTGCCATGATTCAATTCATTCACATCAAAACCGCTTGCACTGCGGTTGGTAACGTATGTGCCATTGCAATCCCCCAGCAATTCTATATAAACCCGCAGTGGATGCTTTTCACTGATGGCAACATTCATGGCAAAAAGCGAATCGAGTGTAATATGCGCTTTGCCATTTACCAATTGCCCTTCGCCGTAATCTTCAAACATTACTTCCGGAGATTCATTACAAAATAATAAGCGTTCGTTATTATTTTTATCCTTCACTTCCGTGGATTTGGAACCATTGGTAATATATCCGGAACCACCCTGGCATACAAACATGTATGTGCCCAAACCATTGCCAAATGTACCTCCTGAAGATTCGGTTCCATCGCCGATGCTTCCATAATCTCCATTATTGTCCTGAAATGTGCCACCAAAGTTACTGCCGGTACCCGCTACTCCTATGCCACCATAATTCGCAAGCGTTGCATTGTCATACCCATCGGAGAAATAGCCTCCTGATGTACTTCCATAGGCATTGATGCCATAATGGTCTGCATTATCTGCCAGATATCCATAATCCCCGCTCTTGTCCGAAAGCTCCCCGCCATAATTAAGTCCATAAGCGGTTATTCCTGTGCCATACGAGCCATAAGCCAGATAAGCATAATTCCCGGTGACGTCCTGAAAATGCGCCCCTGCACCCTCAACAGCATCACCAATATAGCCATAGTAACTTCCACCGGAACTCTGAAATGTACCGCCAAAATTAGCTCCAATTGCATCAATTCCATCGCCTGAACCAACAGATGCCAAGGTAGCCTGAACACCTCCTGCTGTAAAATATCCCGCCGTGCCTGTACTAGTAACCCCTTGAATAGCCGTTCCGGAATTTGAGTTTACAGAAAGCATATAACCACTTTGCGGTGCAGTTCCAATGCCAGCTTCTGTACCATCGTCTTGTACTACACTTGTTGCAAGTGTGGTGCTGTTGGGTGTCCAGCGGGCCAAATAATTCGTAGTGCCCGAACCGCTGATAGAGCCTCCGGCGGGGGAAGCCCAAGTGCCATCGCCTCTCCAAAAGGTGGTGGAGTTTGCGTTTGTGCCATTATCAAGGTTTGAAACAGGTAAGTTACCTGTGATATAATTTGCACCTCCGGCAATGTTTACAGGGCCGTATGTAGTGGAACTTACCCCATTAACTTGCAGTACATTACCTGTTGTAAGTGTACCAGCTGCCGGAACAGATGCTCCGTTTATTTTTGAAACAGTAGGATTAGGATACGTGCCGCTAAGGTTGCCCCCTGCTGTTCCGTTTGGTGGAAGAGAAGTGGGCAATGCCTGTGTGCCTGCTGCCGTTAACTGCCCCTGTGCATTTACTGTAAATGTAGGATAGTTGCTTGCGTTTCCATATGCGTTTGCTGTTACCCCCGTATTGGCAATCCCAACCGTAACAGCGGATGAACCATTATATGAAAATGCAGTTATGCCTGTTCCTTGTGTAAGATTAGCAAGAGTAGTTGCCCCGCCTAAACTAAGCCATGATGCACCGTTCCAATAGTAATATCCTTTACCGTTTCCTCCGGTTGGGGCTGTGGAACTATACACAATAAGACCTGTAGCAGGGCTTGTTACCGGTGCGGCAACTGTTACGCTGGTAAGTGCGACCTGCGGAGGTAAAAAACCTTTGTTAACTCCGCCGTTCCCCGTGTTTAAATCAAGTATTGCGGAAGCATCGGGGTTTGCGGCACTGTTGTTGATAGCAACCTGTGCATGTAATATTGTTGTTGTACTAACCAAGGCAATGGAAAGGATAATCAATTTTTTCATGGTTTATTTTATTTAGTATGTCTTTTACTATTCCTATTATTTTAATACAAATTACAAGCGCACAAATTCCACCCTTCTATTGTTGGATTTACCATCCGGAGTGTCATTACCGCTTATAGGTTTCGTGGCGCCAAATCCTTTTGTTGTTAAGCGTGATGCATCAATACCCATGCTTACCAATTGCTTTTTTACGGCGTCAGCCCGCTGTTGAGACAGTTCCATATTGTGCTGCGCATTTCCACTGTTGTCGGTATGCCCATCCACTTCAAATTTCAAATCGGGATTATTCTGCATCACCTTCACAATCATGTTAAGCGTACCCATGCTTTGTGCCTGGATGGTGGCTTTATCTATATCGAAATTAATGCCGTGGGTAACTATCTTCGCATCGGTGAATTTCTTCCCAACCGAATTCATGCTGCCACCTGAAGCAATCCGAACATTATTAAATATAACGGGGTTATCGTTTGGCCCATAGCCTCCAAACTGAACAGAGGACGGTGCAAAATCAATATTAGGAATTACCAACACACGGTACTGGTCAACATAGCATTTTACTGTACCGTTTTTTACGATTAGCGCACAATGGTGCCATTTGTTTTTAAACCCTTTTGCGTCTCCCGGAAAATCAGCTTTATATGGGCCCGGAAAATCCCTGCTGTCTACACTTCCATCATTATCGAATAAAATACTGCCTGCAACATTGCCATTGGGCAACAAAAACTTTGTCCTGATTGCTTCGGAAGTATTCGGATAATAATTAAATTCAACCGTAAACCCGCTTGTCAGGTATGATTTGGTTTTCATCCGGGGGGAAGAGTAGCCAGGGGAGAGGACGCTACTTTCTGTAATACAAAAACCTTCATCTGCACCCACTTTATTTAAAATCCCCTGGCCAGCATTCAGGTTCCAGCGGGCAGGATATTCCCCATCCTGGTCATCGGCAAAATCATCAGAAAAAATTACTGTGTCGCCCGGTACAAAATCATAGTTGGCATATGCCTTATAATCACTCCCTGGTGTTGTTGTTCCTGTTGCATTTGTGGCTGAACCTGAACCGGAAGAAGCAGAAGTAGCAACGGAATTTGAGGACTGGCTATTGGCTTTAGCTGTATCTTTTTTTGCCTTTTTCTTCGAGCCGAAAATACCACTTACGGTGTTATTTACGGCGCTGCTTCCGGCATGATTGGCATCGCCATTTGCAGCATTAGTGGCGCCGCTTTGCGCGGCGCCAAGCAAATTCAACTGGGCATTCCCATAGGCGTATAAAAATTCCAGGCAAACTAAAAGTGCTATTTTTTTAATCATAGCGAATATTTTTTGGAGGGGCAATTAGTATTCCTCCAAAAATATTTACGTTACAGGCGATAACCTAATATGCTAAGGGTACAAGAGGGGTACAGTTTTTATATAACTGGCAATCAAATAGAAATTGCAATATTTTCCAACGTATCTTCTTCCGACAAACTAAGCTTTTTCCGCAAACGGTGACGTGATACTTTTATCGTATCGCCAGAGACACCCAGAATTCCGGCCATCTGTTTTGTGCCAATATCGAGTTTGGTTAAACAAATCAACCGTGTTTCAGCTTGGGTTAAATCAGGCAGTTTTTCTTTCAAGCGTTTTAAAAAGCCTTTATGTACTTGTTCAAAAAGTTGTTTGAATTTATTCCAATCCTCGTCGGTAAGTATGGTTGCCTTATTTAAATAATCGAGTTTTTCTATCCGCTCTTTATCATACAAACTTTTAAATCCCTCCAAATCCATTTTGAACTCTTCCAATAACTTATTCTTCTCTTCCATATTCTGTATATACTCGTCCAGTATTGTTTTAGCATTTGCCAATTCGCTTTCTATCTGCTGTTTTTCCTTTTCAAAAATGATTTTATCTTTTTTACGTTTTAATTGCTGCCTGTTTATCAGCACGAATGCTAAAATAAGGGCAAGCAATGAAATTACAACAGCACTACCGGTAATGATATTTTTCCTTTTGATTTCCGCCGTTTTAATAATATTCTCCTTTTCGTGTTCTACCCTTATGGAGTCTTCCTTTTTTGTAAACTCATAATTCATTTGAAGCGTTGCTATTTTCTGTACACTTTCATTGCTGCTTATACTGTCGAGATTCGTTTTATATTCTTCATCAGCTTCATATGCTGACTTATAATCATGCAGTCCGGCATTAATATCTGCAAGGCGGCTATATGCCTCCTTCATAAGCACCCTGGCTTTTACCTCTTTTGCCAACAAAAGCCCTTTTGTAACTGCATCCAATGCGTCTTTTAGCTTGCCTTGCTTTTCATAAATGGAACCAATTTCAATAGTTATTTTCGCCACCCCAATTTCCGAGCCGATACTTCCGAGCTCTTTTAGTGAAGAGTCGGCTGAACTTAAGGCCATCGAATAATTACCCATGGCCAGATAAACCCATCCTAAATAGCCATATGTATCTCCCATGGTTGGTTTATTGCCAAGTTTTTCATTAATTACCAATGAAGACTGGAAGTATTTTATGGCCCCCGTATCGTTGCCCAGTTTATAATAAATGCGCCCCATGCCCACATCGGCACAGGCCAGCGTATATGAATTTGGGAATTTGCTTGCAATAGCATACTCTTTCAGATAGTTTTTTAAAGCCTCGTTATAATTGCTTTCATTAGAATAAATATCTGCTATGTCGCCAAAAGACCCGCCGGTCTGAATTTTATCACTGTCTTCTTCATCGATTTTTAAAGCTTGAAGGTAATTACTTATGGCTTCAGGAAATTTGCCCAATGCATTATAGGCATGTCCAATTTTCCCATACGATGCAGCCATGCCTTCCCTGTCACCGATTTTTTCTTTCACCTCTAATGACTTGCGGTGATATTTTATTTCTTCTTCAAAATCACCTTGCTTCCCATAAAAAAGCCCTAAATTATTATAGGTTCCCGCAATGCCCTTTTTATCTCCTATGGCTGCTCTTATTTCCAGTGATTTATTATAATAGTTAAATGCAGTCGGATAATTTTGCATCCCCATATAAATAAGGCCAAGTGCATTATAGGCATTCCCAATCCCTTTTTTATAGCCAATTTGTTCCGACAAGTCTAACGTTTGCTGGGCATAATAAATTCCGGTGTCGCCGGGGTTTCTCAAGTAATGGAAAGCAATGCCATACAGTATGTCTGCCCTGCTGCTGTCACTTAAGGTAAAGCCATTTTTACCCAACTCTTTTTTTGCAGCATCATATTGTTTTAGCTCATTTTGAAGAGAATCGATAATCTGGCGGTCCTGTGAATAGCTGCTGTAGAATGTAGAAGCAAGAATGAATACTATGAGGGGGACTTTTTTCAACAGATTCAAAAATATTAATACTAACTGACTTTTTAGAACATGGTAAAGGTAAGGAAATGGGAGGCGTAAAAATCGAGTATTTCAAAATGTTTGTAGTTTTAAATTCAAATATAATCTTAAGCATCCCCATTATTTCACCTTTACTTCATCTGAGTTTATGGAAAAAATAAAGTGTATTATAGTAGATGATAATTTAATTTACCTGAAACTCATTTCCGCTTATATAGCAGAAAGCACTCAGTTGGAAGTTTCCTGAAAATTTACAGAACCAAATACAGCCCAAAAAAATTACTGCAGAATCCGGTACCCTTGATTTTTTATCGACATGAAAATGCCTGAAATAACCGATATTGATTTTTTGAAAGCGATTTCCTATAAACCCTCTGCAATGATATTATCCTCCTTAGATACATTCAGCCAGCAAAAAGTATATCTTTTAATTTTAATAATTCTGTATGCTTTTAAATATTTTACATATTTCACACATCATTGGATTTGTATCTGATAATAAATTTTATCTCGGGAATTGGTATTAGCACTGCCGGAAACGAGGCAGTGGTTGGTTTAAAAGTGTGAATTATGCAACATTCCACCTAAATTATGTAACATCTGCCCGTCCGAAATTATAGTCCTTTATATAAAAATTAAAGGGTGCTATATGGACACACAAATTAAAAAGAGAAATAGTAAGCAGTTAACAGCAAGCAACAAAATAAATCAGAATGAACTTTGCATCAACACAATCCGTTTTCTCTCTGTTGATGCTATACAAAAAGCTAACAGCGGACATCCGGGGTTACCCTTAGGTGCTGCGCCTATGGCATATGTATTATGGACGAAGTTCCTTCAGCATAATCCTGCAAATCCGCAGTGGTTTAATCGGGACAGGTTTGTATTGTCTGCCGGACATGGCTCCATGTTGCTTTATAGTTTACTGCATCTAACAGGGTATGATTTATCGTTAGAGGATATTAAACAATTTCGCCAATGGGGAAGTAAAACTCCCGGCCATCCGGAACGGGGTTTAACACCCGGCGTTGAAACTACCACAGGCCCGCTCGGACAGGGATTCGCGAATGGTGTGGGCATGGCAATAGCCGAAGCCTATCTTGCGGCACGCTACAACAAACACGGAAATGAAATTATAAATCATTACACCTACGGAATAGTAAGTGACGGCGACCTGATGGAAGGTGTGTCTGCCGAAGCTGCTCCGCTTGCGGGCCACCTGAAACTCGGAAAATTAATTTATCTGTACGACAATAACCATATTACGCTTGCATCCGCTACTCCGGTAACTTTCACGGAAGACCATGCAAAGCGATTTGAAGCGTATGGATGGCATACGCAATCCATTGAAGATGGGAACGATTTGGGCGCAATAGAGAATGCTATTCGGGCGGCCCAGTTGGAAACAGAACGTCCATCGCTGATTTTAGTCCACACACATATTGGTTATGGTTCACCCAATAAGCAAGACAAATGCTCGGCGCATGGCTCACCTTTAGGTGTGGATGAAGTAAAGCGGACAAAAGAAAATTTGGGCTGGCCTGTCGAACCTTCTTTTTTAATTCCGAAGGAAGCAGAACTTCATTTTCATAAAGCAATTAAGCAAGGAGAACAGTCAGGGAAAGAATGGGAAAAGAAATTTACCACATATAAAAAGGAATACCCGGAGCTTGCCAAGGAACTTTTTTATCTGATGAATGGAAAACTTACGCCCGAATGGGATGCAACTATTCCTGAATTTCCTGCGGATGCTAAAGGAATGGCTACGCGGGTTGCTTCCGGAAAAATTATGCAGGCTTTTTATCATAACCTGCCCGGGTTTATTGGCGGCTCCGCCGATTTAAATACATCAACATATACAGAACTTAAAGATGCCGGGAACTTTGAAAACCCAACTATGGCTGTCGGCGATTTGCAAGGCTCTGCCGCAGGCGGCTGGAGTTATGCCGGGCGTAATTTGCAATTTGGCGTTCGCGAACATGGCATGGCCTCCATTTCTAACGGAATGGCTGCACATGGCGGCATTCTCCCATTCTGCGCTACATTCCTCACTTTTTCAGATTACATGCGCCCTGCAATTCGCCTTGCCGCATTAATGGAATTGAATACCGTTTTTGTTTTTACGCACGATAGTATTGCTATGGGTGAGGATGGCCCAACGCATCAACCGATAGAACATCTTGCGGCCCTCCGCGCAATTCCACGATTGATTGTTATCCGTCCTTGCGATGCTAATGAAACTGCTATGGCATGGCGAATGGCCATAGAATCAAGTAAAGCTCCTGTGGCATTAATTTTAACGCGTCAAGATTTGCCAACGCTCGACAGGAAAAAATTCGCTTCTGCGGACTGGCTTCGTTTTGGTGCGTATATTCTATCATATGCCCCGGATGTTAATCCGGAATTAATACTTATAGCAACCGGTTCAGAAGTCCATTTAATTGTAGAAGCACAGGAAAAACTAAGTGAACAGAATATTGCAGTACGTGTTGTTTCCATGCCCAGTTGGGAATTATTTGAA
Organism: uncultured Bacteroidota bacterium; assembly: GCA_903916255.1. Lineage (GTDB taxonomy): Bacteria > Bacteroidota > Bacteroidia > JABEUT01 > JABEUT01 > JABEUT01. Next base: position 59,450 of record CAIWVW010000004.1, on the reverse strand, counting down.
GCGCAAACCCAAGTATACCGTGATACGGTGTTGCCCCCGTCAATTCATACAAGAATAGCGGTTGAAGCAGGCGTAACCCAAGGTTGGAATAAATACGTTGGCGATAAAGGGGAAGTAATAGGCATTGATACTTTCGGTGCTTCAGCCCCCGGGGAAGTAATGATGCGCGAATACGGATTCACCGTTGAAAATATTTGTGAGCGTGCAATTGCATTATTAAAAAAGAATAAACATGAATAATCATCCGGAGAAAATAGAACATATTGGTATTGCAGCGGACCATGCAGGATTTGAACTGAAGGAATACTTATTGGAGAAACTGAATGAAGCAGGATATGAGGTAATAGATTTTGGCGACAGCGAAATGAAGCCGCAGGATGATTATCCTGATTATGTAATTCCACTTGCCTTTGCAATAGCAAAAGGTGAGATTACCCGTGGCATAGCCATTTGCGGCAGCGGGGTCGGGGCTTGCATAGCCGCAAATAAAGTGAATGGAGTAAGGGCTTGCCTGATTAATGAAAAATTTTCAGCCAATCAAGGGGTAGAAGACGATGACATGAATATGATGTGCCTTGGCGGCCGCGTTGTTGACCACACCCTTGCATGGAAACTCACAACCATTTTTTTGGCTGCAAAATTCATCGATGTCGAAAGGCATATCCGTCGCCTGGCAAAAGTTGCGGAACTCGAGAAAACTCAAAATTTAAAACACTAATGGAAATAAGCCCTTATGCCGGAAAACCGGCGGAACAAAATATGCTGGTAAATGTACCCAGGCTTTTAACAGCCTATTATGCGGGAATACCGGACCCTTCCACCCCTTCTCAATGTGTTTCATTCGGAACATCCGGCCATCGGGGTTCCTCTTTAGATAATGCTTTTAACGAAAACCATATTCTTGCAATTACACAAGCTATTTGTCTCTATAGGAAAATACAAAAATTCGATGGGCCATTATATTTGGGCTTCGATACCCATGCGCTCTCGGCTCCTGCTTTTGCAACTACCATGGAAGTGCTTGCGGCCAATGGCGTGGAAGTAATGATTGCCGAAGGTGATGAATACACCCCTACTCCCGTTATTTCCCACGCTATTTTAAAATATAATTACGGAAGGAAAATCGGTTTGGCGGATGGTATTGTAATTACGCCATCGCATAATCCGCCTGACGACGGAGGTTTTAAATATAATCCGCCAAATGGCGGGCCGGCAGGAACTGAAGTCACCAATTGGATTGAGGCAAAAGCAAACGAATTACTGGAGAATAAACTTAAGGAAGTGAAACGGATTTCTTTTGATAAAGCGCTCCATGCTTCTACCACACATCGGCATGATTATTTACATACCTATATAAATGACCTTGGGAATGTAATTGACATGGATGCCATCCGTAAGTCGAAAATAAAAATGGGCGTTGACCCGCTTGGTGGTGCCGGAGTGCACTACTGGGAGCCGATTGCAGAGCGCTATCATTTGGATTTGACTGTCGTAAATAAAATAGTCGACCCTACATTTAGTTTCATGACCGTGGATTGGGATGGGCAAATCCGTATGGACCCCTCATCTCCTTACGCCATGCAAAGGTTGATTGAAATGAAAGACTATTTTGATATTTCTTTTGCCTGCGACACGGACCACGACCGGCATGGAATTGTTACAAAAAGCGCAGGGCTATTAAACCCCAATCATTATTTATCGGTTGCTGTTTTTTATCTCCTGCAAAATCGTCCGGGGTGGTCGAAAGCGGCAGCAGTAGGCAAAACTGTTGTAAGCACACAGTTAATTGACCGCATCACTTCAAAGCTTGGAAGAAAACTGTATGAGGTGCCTGTTGGTTTCAAATGGTTCGTTGAAGGTTTGCTGGATAAATCACTTTGTTTTGGCGGGGAAGAAAGCGCAGGTGCATCATTCTCCCGTTTAGACGGAAGTGTGTGGACCACCGATAAGGATGGCTTTATTCCGGCATTACTCTCGGCAGAGATTACTGCAAAAATGGGTAAAGACCCCGGCATATTATATAATGAACTTACAAAAGAGTTAGGTGAACCTGTATATGAAAGGATTGAAGCAAAAGCAACACCCCAGCAAAAAGAAAAGCTGAAAAAACTTTCCGCTTCCCAAATAAAACATAAAGATTTAGCGGGAGAAGAAATAAAAAATATCATCACTGTAGCCCCGGGGAACAATGCATCAATTGGGGGTGTAAAGGTTGTTACAGAAAACAGCTGGTTTGCAGCCCGCCCATCCGGAACGGAAGATATTTATAAGATTTATGCGGAGAGTTTTTCAGGAAAGGACCATGTAAAGAAAATTATTGATGAAGCGCAGGATATTGTCAATGCTGCTTTAGTATAACGTATGGCTAAAATAAAATTTATACCTGCGGCCCATGAACTCATAGCAAATATGAGGGGCCTTTTTCAAACGAAAAACTCCAAGCTTAGTTACCAGAACGAGGAGCCTCTGCGGGCCGAATTATTCAGTTCTGACCAGATGGAGCGTTTTGGAAAAGCCCTTGCGGGAATTCATAAATTAAGTACAAAGCCCTCGAAAGACCATCTGCTCAAACGGCTTTCAAATAATGAAATCCTTTTGAGCGAGGTACGGAAGCTTCTGGCTGATTCCATAAAAAGAAAATACCAGATTACACCCGCAGGTGAATGGCTGATTGACAATTTTTACCTTATAGAAGAACATATCCGCAATGCTAAAACGCACTTTCCAAAAGATTACAGCGAGGATTTGCCTCAACTTGTAACGGGTAATTCTGTTGGGCTGACACGCATATACGACATCGTTCTGCAAATAATTTCCCACAGCGACGGAAGGGTAGATATGGAAAGCCTCGGCGGTTTTATAACGGCTTACCAAACCATCACCAATTTGCAATTAGGTGAATTATGGGCCATACCCATTATGCTTCGCCTTGCATTGATAGAAAACCTCCGACGTGTTTCATCACGTATTGCAATCGACAGGGTCGACAGGAACCTCGCAGAATACTGGGCCGGACAAATGATTGACACTTCCGAAAAAGACCCTAAAAATCTGATATTGGTAATTGCCGATATGGCGCGCTCCAATCCGCCTATCGGGAGCGCATTTGTATCTGAATTAACCCGCCAGTTGCGCGGAAAAGGCCCGGAATTGGCACTCTCTCTTAACTGGATTGAACAGCAATTGGCGGAAAGCGGACTGACAAGTTCAGAATTGGTAAGTGCGGAAATTCAAAAACAGGCGGCTGACCAGGTTTCCATGAGCAACAGTATTGGCAGCCTTCGATTAATTGGCGCTGTAGATTGGCGCGATTTTGTCGAAAAGCACAGTATCGTCGAACAAACATTGCGGCAAGATACCAATGGAATTTACAGTCAAATGGATTTTGCCACGCGCGACAGGTACCGGCACGTTATAGAGGACATTGCAAAGAAAAGCAAGCTATCGGAGCATGAAATTGCAAAGATTGCAATACAATTAACGCATGAAAATATATCCGTAAACCATAAAGGCGGACGCACATCGCATGTTGGTTATTACCTGATTGGAGATGGCCTGAAATTGACCAAAACCAAGGCAAAAATGCACGAGCCGCCAATGCAAATAATGCGGCAAGTATTGAAACGGCAGGCCTTCATAGTCTATTTTGGTTCAATCGTATTAATTACAGCAATACTAAGTGCAGCTATATTACTGAGAGCCCATTCTGATTTAAAAAGCTATTGGCTTCTTGCCGCAAGCGCCTTACTTCTACTGCTCTGCATAAGTCAGCTTGCAATATCAGTTGTTAATTTTATTTCTACTTTATTGGTTAAGCCGCATTTGTTGCCCAGAATGGATTTCTCGAAGGATATTCCGCCCGAATTCCGAACCTTGGTTGTAATCCCCGTAATGCTTGCTAACGCTGCGGAAATAGAAGTTCTGGTTGAAGCATTAGAAATCCGTTTTCTGGCAAATAGAAATAATAATTTACATTTTGGTTTATTAACTGATTTTACTGATGCACCGCAGGAAACACTTCCGGAAGATGAAGCACTCATTAGCCTTACCCGGCAGAGAGTTGAAGAGCTGAACAAAAAATACGGGAGAGAAAAAAATGATTTATTTTTTCTTTTTCATCGTCCACGGCTTTGGAACCCTAAGGAAAATGCATGGATGGGGTATGAAAGAAAGCGCGGCAAATTATCTGCGTTGAACTCTTTATTGCGCGGAGAATTAAAAGAAAATTTTTCACACATTATTGGTGACCAATCCATTTTCCCGCTTATAAAATATGTAATTACACTGGATGCTGATACAGAATTGCCGCTTGGTACAGCCTGTAAATTAATTGGGTCAATGGCGCATCCGTTGAACCACGCCTGGTATGACGAAAGTAAGAAACGCATAACAAAAGGATATGGCATCCTGCAACCGAGAGTAACAGTGAGCCTGCCCGGAATCAGCGGTTCGGTATATGCCCGCATGCATGGGAATGTACCCGGCATTGACCCTTATACAAGGGCATCATCCGATGTTTATCAGGATTTATTCGAGGAGGGCTCCTTTATAGGAAAAGGGATTTATGAGGTTGATATTTTCAGAAAAGTATTGGAAGGAAAATTTTCGGAAAACAGCATTCTTAGCCATGATTTATTAGAGGGGTGTTATGTGCGGTCAGGCTTGTTGAGTGATGTCCAATTGTTTGAGAAATATCCTATGAGTTATAGCGCCGATATGAAAAGGTTCTCGCGCTGGGTTCGCGGTGACTGGCAGATTTTTTCATGGTTTTTACCTTTTGTTCCGGGGTCGGACCGGCATTGGCATAAAAACCCGGTATCCGCTTTATCGCGTTGGAAAATATTCGACAATGTACGGCGAAGCCTTGTTCCTATAACACTTACGGTCTTACTGGTTGCAGCCTGGATTGTGCTGCCGTCTTCTTTATTATGGACAATAATTGTTTCAGGTATCATTCTTACCCCTATTATAATTAATTCCATTTGGGATATTGCCCATAAACCCAAAAATGTAATTTTCACGCATCACATACGAAATTCAATTCACAACATTTGGGATGTTTCTGTAAGAACTTTATTTATGTTGATATGCCTGCCCTACGAAGCATATTCAAATGTGAAGGCCATACTGCTAACGCTTTTCCGAATGCTCATAACGCGGAAAAAACTTCTTGAATGGAACCCATCATCAAATTCGTCAGCCAGCTACCAAAAGCGATTAGTTTATAGTTATTCTTCCATGTGGATTGAACCATTTCTTGCTTCAACATTACTTTTCTACATAGCATTTTATTCTCCCGGAAAGTTAATCATTGTCAGTCCTATATTGTTCCTGTGGTTTATTACACCCATTATAACATGGAGAATAAGCAGGCCGATTGCGAAACCGGTGGCAGCACTTACCGATGAACAAAATATCTTCCTAAGGAAAGTTGCAAGGAAAACCTGGAGCTATTTTGAACGGTTTGTTGTGCAGGAAGATAATTTTTTGCCGCCTGATAATTTCCAGGAACAACCTGTTTCATTAATAGCGCACCGCACTTCCCCAACCAATATTGGCATTTCATTGCTTGCCAATTTATCTGCCTCGGATTTCGGCTATATTACCACCGGAGAATTTATTGACCGAACAAGAAAGACAATAGAGTCTATGAAAAAAATGGAACGCTACAGGGGCCATTTTTATAATTGGTATGATACTGAAACATTAAGCCCGTTATTGCCAAAGTATATATCCACTGTTGATAGCGGAAACCTTGCCGGATATCTGATTATACTCAAACAAGGGTTGCTTGCCATACCGCACCAAAAAATAATTGGCGTGAATTTATTTGAAGGGTTGCGGGATACGTTATACGTGCTTATTGACACCATTGAGGAAAAGGATAAAGCGCTTTTGCAACAATTTAAAATCGATTTGGATAACATCTGCAAGCTTGACCTGATTACACGGCACGAAGTAATTTATCATATAGAAGCATTAACAAATAAATTCAGTTCCATTTTTGATAAGTTAAATAATGATGTGCAGAGTGAAATCTACTGGTGGAAGATATTATTACAAAAGCAAATAGAGCAAAGCAATGAATATTTTCAAATTTTTGCGCCATGGGCCATGCTGATGAATGCCCCGTCGAAATTCATATATCTTGTTTCAATGGACACAAATTCAACATTGCTCGAATTATTGGAAACTGCGCTGGAACTTCAAAATATAGTAAGCCATTCTAAAACTGAAAGCAATACTTCTTCCGAAAATGAGTGGCTGGAAGCATTTAAAATTTCTTTATCAAAATCAATTGCGCTTGCGGAGGAAAGGATTAGTTTAGCTGAAACCCTTGCCCGGCAAAGTCATGAACTGGCCGATATGGAATGGGATTTCTTATTGGATAAATCAAGCTCTTTGTTTACGATTGGGTATAATGTGCAGGAACACCGAATGGATGCAAGTTATTACGATTTGCTTGCATCAGAAGCCAGGCTATGTACCTTTATTGGTATTGCACAAGGAAAACTATCTGAACAGAGTTGGTTTGCATTGGGGCGCTTGCTTACTAACGTGAATGGAGACCCTATTCTTCTCTCTTGGAGCGGTTCGATGTTCGAATACCTTATGCCACTTTTAGTGATGCCCACCTATGAAAATACACTGCTCGACCAAACGTATAATGCAGCGGTGGAATGGCAAATTAAATACGGGAAAAAATCAGGCTTGCCATGGGGGATTTCTGAATCGGGATATAATACGGTAAACGCTAATTCCAATTACCAGTATCGTGCATTTGGCGCACCGGGGCTTGGTTTAAAACGCGGACTGGAAGAAGATTCCGTTATTGCCCCCTATGCATCTGCGCTTGCTTTGATGGTTGCGCCAGAAAAAGCATGTGAAAACCTGGAACTGCTTGCCAAAAAAGGGTTTGAAGGGCGATATGGGTTTTATGAAGCAATAGATTACACACCATCCCGGTTGGCTCCGGGCCAAACCAATGCCATCGTGTATTCATTCATGGCGCATCATCAGGGGATGAGCCTGCTGTCGCTGGCCTATCTGCTGCTTGACCAACCTATGCAAAAATTATTTGAGGCGGAGCCACAGTTTATGGCAACACTTCTATTACTGCAAGAACGTATTCCTAAAGCAACTACATTCTTTGCGCATACTACAGACATAACAGATGTAAATTATGTTGTGAGCGGTACTGAAACCAGAATCATCAATACTCCCAACACTCCAATTCCCGAAGTGCAATTATTATCGAACGGCAGATACCATGTGATGGTAACAAATGCAGGAGGCGGATACAGCCGTTGGAAAAACCTTGCCGTTACACGCTGGCGCGAGGATGGCACCTGTGATAACTGGGGGACATTTTGCTATATACGCGATTTGAAAAGTGAAACATTTTGGTCAAACGCACACCAGCCTACACTGAAAAAAGGCGATAAATACGAAGCGGCTTTTTCGCAGGGGCGTGTAGATTTCACAAACAACAACAGCGAAATAGAAACACATACAGAAATTGTAGTTTCACCGGAAGATGATATTGAAATAAGGAGGGTTGTTATTACCAACAGTTCCGATGTCCGCCGAATTATTGAAGTTACAAGCTATGCCGAAGTAGTGCTTGCACCGGCAGCATCCGACCTGATGCAGCCCGCATTCAGCAACCTTTTCGTGCAAACCGAAATTATTCCGTCGCAGCATGCAATCCTTTGCACCCGCAGGCCGCGCTCCGCAGATGAACAATTGCCGTGGATGTTCCATTTGATGTCATTGCATGGTAAAGACAAAGTGGAAGTATCCTACGAAACCGACCGCCTGGAATTTATTGGTCGCAGAAATTCTACTGTGAATCCGCAGGTGATGAATAAACCGGGACCGCTTTCAGGAAACCAGGGTTCGGTATTGGACCCGATTGTTGCAATCCGTTACAAAATTGTTCTTGAACCGGAAGAAAAAGTTACGATTGATATGGTTATAGGTATTGCCGATACTCAGGATGCCTGCCGCAACCTGATTGATAAATACCAGGACAAACCGCATAAAGACCGTGTGTTTGAATTATCTTGGACACACAGCCAGATAGTGTTGCGGCAAATAAATGCGTCGGAAGCGGATGCGCAATTGTATGGTAAACTTGCAAGCTCTATTTTATTTACAAATCCCGTATTCCGTGCCGACCCCGCTATACTTATCAATAATCACCGCGGACAGTCTGGCCTGTGGGGTTATTCCATTTCCGGCGATTTACCCATTGTCCTTTTAAAAATCGAGAAGCAGACTAATATGCAGTTGGTAAAGCAGCTCATACAAGCGCATGCTTATTGGCGTTTAAAGGGGCTTGCCGTCGATTTGGTTATTTGGAACGAGGAACATGGAGGTTATCGTCAAGTTTTCCAAAATGAAATACAAGCCTTGATTCCTGCTGAATTAACCGACCGTCCGGGTGGAGTATTTGTAAGAGCTTCTGACCAGATTTCAAACGAAGACCGGATTTTATTTCAAACGGTTGCACGCATTAATATTTCCGATAACGGTGGGACATTAGCCGACCATGTTAAGCGCAAACCTCTATCAAAGCTGGTGATTCCATATATTACAAAACCGGAGAAGTATCAACCTGATTTAACGCCGATAGTGGTGCCTACTGATTTAATTTTTCATAATGGATTAGGAGGCTTCACTCCCGATGGGCTTGAGTATGTAATTGTAGTTGACAATAAAAATAAGACTCCCGCTCCTTGGGTGAATGTAATTGCAAATCCAAATTTCGGAACTGTTGTTTCAGAAAGCGGCTCTGCTTATACATGGACTGAAAACGCCCATGAACTAAGGCTTACACCCTGGAACAATGACCCTGTAAGCGATTCAGGCGGTGAAGCATTTTATATACGGGATTATGAAACCGGGCAGTTCTGGTCAACCACACTTCTTCCGAGCGGCGGGGAAACGCCTTACATTACCCGTCATGGCTTTGGATACAGCGTATTTGAACATATGGAAGATGGGATATATACCGAAATGACCGTATATGTAGATATTGATGCGGCAATAAAATTCACTGTTTTAAAAATAAAAAACCAATCGGGCAGGGCGCGCAAGCTTTCCGTTACAGGCTATACGGAGTGGGTTCTTGATAATAACCGGATGAAAGCAGCCATGTACACCCATACAGAAGTTGACCCGGACAGCGGTGCGCTATTTGCAAAAAACCCTTACAATACAGAATTTTCTTCGCGTGTCGCATTTTTTGATGTGGATTTTATAAAGAAAACATTCACATCCGATAGAACCGAATTTATCGGGCGCAATGGCACTTTGCAAAATCCTGATGCCATGTCCCGGATGAAACTTTCAGGAAGGATTGGGCTTGCGCTGGACCCTTGTGCTGCCATCCAAGTGCCTTTCGATTTGGCAGATGGCGAAGAGAATGAAATTATATTCCGCCTCGGAGCGGGAAAAACCGCTGCTGAAGCAAGCGCAACAGCACGGCAATTCAGGGGAAGTGCGGTAGCCCATGATGCATTGGAAAGGGTGAAACAAAACTGGAACCACATAATGGGTGCATTAAAGGTTGAAACACCGGATGCTGCAATAAATATGATTACAAATGGCTGGCTCACTTACCAAACAATTTCCTCCCGCCTATGGGGCCGCAGCGGGTTTTATCAATCCGGAGGGGCCTTTGGCTACAGGGACCAGTTGCAGGATGTATTATCACTTTTGCATACGGTGCCGCATCTGGCCCGCGGGCAAATTTTGCTATCTGCTTCCCGCCAGTTTAAAGAAGGAGATGTGCAGCATTGGTGGCATCCTCCAATCGGAAATGGTGTGCGAACCCGCTGCTCCGACGATTATCTCTGGTTACCGCTCGCCACTGCACTTTATGTTTCAACAACGGGAGATACAGGTGTGCTGGATGAGAATGTCTCATTTATTGAAGGGCGGCAATTAAACCCCGGGGAAGAATCGTATTACGATACCCCAACCAAATCGAATACATCTGTAAAACTTTATGACCATTGTGTGCAAGCCATAAAACATGGCTTTACTTTCGGGAAACACGGGCTGCCCTTAATTGGCGCGGGAGATTGGAACGACGGATACGATAAAGTAGGCAATGAAGGCAAAGGCGAAAGTGTGTGGATGGCATTCTTTCTATATGATGTACTAATCAGGTTTGAAGGAATTGCGCGCTTATATGCCTCCAAATCCCCGGATGGGGGCGAAGGGGACTTGTTTGCTGAAGAATGCAAAAAGCAGGCACAACAATTAAAAGAAAATATTGATAAAAATGCATGGGATGGCGAGTGGTACAAGCGCGCCTGGTTTGATAATGGCACACCGTTAGGGTCATCAGTTAATGAAGAATGCAAGATTGATTCCATTGCGCAAAGCTGGTCGGTAATATCAGGTGCAGGAAGCCCCGAACGCGTTAACACCGCTATGGAGTCGGCATACAAAAACCTTGTAAAAAAAGATGCGGGTATTATTCAGTTATTAGAACCTCCATTCGATAAGTCTAACTTAAACCCCGGTTACATTAAAGGATACGTGCCCGGAGTACGCGAGAATGGCGGGCAATATACACATGCCGCTGTATGGATGATAATGGCCTTTGCCAAATTGGGCGATAATAAACGGGTGTGGGAATTATTGAATATGATAAACCCGATTAACCATGGAAAAACTGCGGAAGCGATTGCAATTTATAAAGTAGAGCCTTATGTGTTAGCTGCTGACGTGTATGCCCGTGAACCCCATGCAGGGCGAGGCGGATGGACATGGTACACCGGCTCTGCGGGTTGGTTGTACCAGCTTATAGTAGAATATTTCCTCGGAATGAAACAGGACGCAAACAAATTAAAATTTGCACCTTGTGTGCCTGAAGAATGGGAAACATTTAAAATACATTATCGCTACTGGAATACGATGTATCATATTTGCTTTACACAAAAAAAGTTAGAAGTTGGCAGTGAGCAGTTAGCAGTTGAAATGCAAGTTATTGTTGATGGAGTAGAGCAAGCGGATAAGACAATTACGCTTGCAGATGATGGGGTGGAGCATAATGTGGAGGTGAAATTAAATATACAAAATACACTCGAAGTGTAGTTTGCCAGATATGGGAATTTGTTGAAATGCTATCTTTGATAGCATAAAATAAAATTCATGCAATTAAATTTTAAGACATATCCTATCTCAGAAGAGATTGAACACGCTAATTGTACATTTTATACTTCACTAGAACAAAATGCAGTTAAAATTCCAGGGAAATTTACATATCAACATAATAATGGGATTTTCATTGACTTAATGGAACCTATTGACTTTATAGATAACATGGCATTATATGCGGAGTGTGAATTTGGTTATTACACGTTCTATAATACACGAAGGAGAGCACCTAACCTTGTAAATGACAGGTATTTCAATACTCTTTTCGATGCTGACTATATGTTAAGTTCAAGAAAATTTCCCAGTGATAATTTATTCAAAAGAATCTCATTCAGTCTTGTTAATTTAAGTGCATGGTTTCCTAAAGTTGATTATAAAACTAAAAAGAAGTTACCCTCAAGGACCATAACTGTCCCTAATACATCCACACTGACTTTTGATATTTCCAACAGCTCAATTACATTTAAAAGTGAAATAATGGAAAAAAGCGTATACAATAAGTTGGAATTTGACCTTATATCCTCAATAATAATCGAATCTTTATTAGGAAAGGAATTTAACGTATTGCTTGAGATAGTTTATAAGTATAGAACCTTTTTTCAATTATTATCTGATAGTTATTCTGCATTTACAGAGATTTCTATTTTCGATAACAATGGTGAAAGATATAGAGTATATTTTGTCGATTTAAATTCAGAGAAAAGTTTAAAATGGGATACGCACCATGCGCCGTTTATTGATTTTAAAACGATAAAGGAATATTTACCCAGTGTTATTAAAAATTGGGATAGATTGTACGAGGAGATTAGGCAAGTTATCGATATTTTGATTATGGAATTTAATAACTACTACTTGAGCCCTGAAGTTAGATTTCTAAATATTGCAAGAGCGATAGAAACGTTTCATCGAAAATTAAGAAAAGATTATAAGCTTACCTATGTGAAAGAGATGGATAAGTGGATGCAAAAAGTTAAAAATATAGGCGCACCGAAAAGGCATATAAAAAGGATATATAATTGTTTTTCATTTATTAAATCTCCCACTTTACGGGAAAGAGTAAATGCACTTTGTAAAGAATTGAATCCGGCCACATTAGTTGAGTTAGACCTTCAAGATGGTTGGGAAACAAAGTTTACGAAATCTAGAAACTATTATACTCATTTTGGAGATTTTGATAAAGATGTTTTGAAGGGGGAAGAGCTTCGAGATTTATCAAACCAAGTCCGTAAACTGCTTTACGTATTGGTAGCAAAAGAATTAGGTATAAAAGAAATAACGATTAGTGATAAATTATATAGGTTGACTTTAATATAAAGGTTAGTTTTAGGCATATCTATTACCCTGTTTCAAAACAAAAATTGTTCAACATTCATCTTCTAGTAAACCCTAAAACTGCTTAATCAGCGATGCCGCTTCCTGGTCTGCAAACCAAATTAAATCTCCATGGAGGGGTTTTATAAGCTGCGCAGGATATAGATTGGGTTGGTATGAATCATCCAAAATTTTTTCTAAAATAACCGCTTTCTTTTCTCCGGTTACAAGAAAAAGTATGTGATGCGCTTGGTTAATTAAAGCGGCTGTCATGGTAATTCGCCCGCCAATCGGCGGGTTCATTTCAACGAACCTTACACCTTCCGCATGTTCATGAATTACTTTTGTACCGGGGAAAAGAGAGGCTGTATGCCCGTTCTCGCCAAGGCCAAGCAGTATCATGTCAAATTGAATTGGTTCATTTCCAAAAAAAGCCCGTAGTTCTTTTTCGTATTTAATTGCCGCCTGATTAGGTGATAAATTAACAGGGATACGGTGAATGTTGGATGCCGGAATAGTAACTTTATCAAGCAAAATTGATTTTGCCTGATACGCATTGTTCCGCCTGTCATCGAAAGGAACCCAGCGCTCATCGCCCCAAAAAACAAAAGTTTTTTTCCATTCTATCTGTTCAGAGTAGGGTGTTTTAGCTAACAGTGCATATAATTTTTGGGGCGTATCCCCACCCGAAAGTGCGATTGTGAACCTGCCTCTTTCAGCAATGGATTTTTTTGAAACCGTTATAATATATTCAGCAACGGCTTCCCTCAGCGCATCTATTGATTGAAAGACGTCAACCGAGTTCATAAAGTTTCTAAAGTTATAAAGTTCATAAAGTTTAAAATTTCTCCTTTTAACTTTTCACTTTCAACTCTTTTCCGTTGGCATTATAACCCAACTATGTCCGTCTTTTGCAATCAACGCTTCCGAATCTTCCGGCCCTTGCATGCCAGCTTCATAGTTGGGAAAGTTGACGGAAGGGTTTGTTTCCCATGAGTCGATAATTGGCATAAGCGCTTTCCATGCGGCTTCCACCTGGTCGGCACGCATAAAGAGCGTGGAGTCACCTTCCATAATATCCAACAGCAAAGTTTCATACGCTTCGGGAGTTCCCGAATGGTAGGATTCGTTATAGTTGAATTGCATATCGACAGGATAGAGAATCATTTTAAGTCCGGGACGTTTTGCCTGGAAGCGCATACGAATACCCATGTGCGGTTGCAGATTCAATACAAGCCTGTTCGGTTGCCAGTTGCCTGTAGCTTCTGCCGGAAATGATTGATGGGGCACCGGCCTGAATTGTATGGTAATAACGGAAATTGTTTCATTCATCCGCTTGCCTGTGCGCAAGTAAAAGGGCACTCCCTGCCATCTCCAGTTATCTATAAAAAGTTTTACGGCAGCAAATGTTTCTTTCGTCGAGGTTTTACTTACATCGGGCTCTTGCCGGTATCCTTTTACTTTTTTACCTTGTATCCAGCCTGCGCCATACTGGCCGCGCACAGCATTTTGATGGACTTCTTCCGGGCGGATTTTACGGATGGCGTTTAACACATCCACCTTCCGGTTTCGCACTTCATCGGCTTCAAAAGAAACAGGCGGCTCCATAGCAATGAGGCAAAATAATTGCAGCAGATGGTTTTGTATCATATCGCGAAGCGCGCCGGCAGTTTCATAATAATTGCCCCTGTTTTCTACGCCTAATTGTTCGGATACCGTTATCTGAACACTGTCAATATAATTCCGGTTCCATGTGGGCTCAAACAGGGCATTGGCAAAGCGAAAGGCAAGTATATTTTGTACGGTCTCTTTTCCGAGATAATGGTCGATACGGTAAATCTGGCATTCTTCAAAAATTCCGTGTAACAAATCATTCAGATGCTTTGCGCTATCGAGGTCATGCCCGAACGGCTTTTCAATTACAATACGGCTTTTCAGTTTATTTTTAGCAAGCCCGGAAGCACCTAATTTTAATGCGATTTCTTCAAATGAATTAGGCGGAACAGCCAGGTAAAATATTTTGGTTGCAACAACTTTCCATTTTTTTTCAAGAATTTTTATTTGCTTTTCTACCTCCGAATAGGTGGAATCCGCGTTAAATTCGCCTTTATGGTAGGTGAGGTATTTTGCGAAATTATCCCATTCATTCTTTTTCGATTTACCTCTCCGCGAGTTTTTATCTACCCCTTCATGTAAATGGTTTTGAAATTCCTTATCTGACATTTTCCCGCGACCAATGCCGATAACGGCAAACTCGTCGGGTATCCATTTATCCAAATAGAGGTTGTAAAAAGCGGGAATCAATTTCCGCCAGGCCAAATCTCCCGTTGCTCCGAGGATAATTATAATTGTGGGACCTGTATTTGCCTGTGTGTTCATATTATTTATTTTCTTGGTTCCACTTCGTATGGAAAGTTCCTTCCCGGTCATTACGTTCATATGTATGCGCACCGAAATAATCGCGCTGCGCCTGTATCAGATTTGCTGGCAGCCATGCGCTGCGATAACTGTCATAATAAGCCAGTGAACCCATCATTGCAGAAGCCGGGATTCCTGTATCCACAGCAATTTGGATTATTTTACGGGTTGCGATTTGCGCTTGCATTAATTTCAACGAAAGCTTTTCATCCATCAACATAGTTGCTGAATCAGGTTGGCGGGAGAAAGCAGATTTTATATCATCCAATATGGAGGAACGTATGATGCATCCGCCTCTCCAAATGCTCGCAATGTCCTCTAATTTTAATTCGTATTTATATTCTTTGGATGCAAAATGTAATAAAGACATACCCTGCGCATAGGTTGTAATCATTGAAAAATAAAGCGCTTGTTCAAGCCAGGTTACTAATGCATTTTTATCACCTTCAAACCTATATCCGGGACCTTCCAATTTTTGTGCGGCGGCTTCACGCTCTTTTTTATAGGCCGATAAATCGCGCATGGAAACAGCAATATCTATAACCGGAAGAGGTACTTGTAATTTCATAGCATCTTCGGAAGTCCATCCTCCTGTACCTTTTTGATGTGCACTATCCAGAATCATATCAACAAGGCTATTGTCTGTCAGTGCATCCTTTTGAGCAAAAATATCAGCCGTAATTTCTATTAAAAATGAAAGAAGCATCCCCTTATTCCATTCTGAAAAAACTTCGTGTAACTCATCATTATTCATTTTTCCGGCCACTTTCAATAAATGGTATACTTCCGAAATAAGTTGCATGATTCCATATTCAATACCATTATGCACCATTTTTACATAATGCCCTGCGGAACCCGGCCCAAGCCATGTTACACAAGGTTCGGGCACAATATCTTGTGCCCCTGCAAATTTTGCGGAAATAGCTTCCAGCATGGGGGCAACATGTTTGTAAATATCTTTTGGCCCGCCGGGCATAATACTCGGCCCATACCGCGCACCAGATTCGCCTCCGGAAATGCCGACTCCCATAAAGTGAATACCTGACTTCGCCAGTTCCTCCATCCGGGTATTCGTGTCCGTAAAATGAGAATTGCCACAATCCATCAGTAAATCATCGCCGGATAACAATGGTTTCAATTCCTGAATCACTTCATCTACAATTTTCCCGGCAGGAACAAGTAACATAACTACCCTCGGCGCCTTCAATGCACCTACAAATTCTTCTAATACAGAAGAAGCATATATACTCCTGTCGCCGCTATCCTTTTTTAAAAGTTCCACTTGCGAAGAGTCCTTATCAAACCCCGCCACACTATACCCATGGTCGGTTATATTCAAAACAAGGTTGCGCCCCATTGTGCCCAACCCTATCATCCCGTAATCATATTTAGCTTCTGTCATATTATTTATATGCTTAAATTATTTTGCGCTTGTAAGCACAAATGCTTTCAATTCTGTTTTTAGTTTTTCCAGCCCCTCATAATGTATTCCGTTAATGCCCATGGTTTGCGCTACTTGAACAAACATCAGCCTGTCATCAATAAAAAGGGCATTCTCCGGTAGGGTTTGTGAAATATCGCTTGCCATACGGAATATGTCCATATCCGGCTTGCGGAGGTGAACATAAGAAGAAGATATAAAAGCATCGAATAACTCATTCAGTTTAAATTTTTTAACGCGGTAAGCATTTAATTCCCTTCCTTCATTACTCACAGCAATTACTTTGAGGGTATACCGCTTTTTAATTTCTTTAAAATATGCAATTGTATCAGGATAGGCAATAGATTGATTGAACATGAACTTTGTAAAATCATTTTCCGAGAACTTTCTTTTCTCATAAAAGATTACCCTTTTCAAATACTCGGTGAGTGTTAATTTCCCTTCTTCATACGTATCGAACGTTAAGTGATGCCGCTCATTTACCTCATCCTTGTCAAGTTTAAAATGGGCCACAGTCTTAGTGCGTGCCATTTGCCCCCAGCCATTGGTGAGCAAAACGCCTCCTATATCCAAAAATAAAGTCGTGATTTTTTTCTGCTTCATACCACTTCTTGTAACACAGGTTGCTTATTTGCAGCCCTTATTGATAAATGCATTTTGTTAAGCCCTGCATCAATATCTTTACCTAAATGAATGCGAATTACCCTTCGCCCCTTATCATCCAATGAACGGAAGTCGCCAAGCGCTTGCGCCTGATGCAAAGTTGCAAATCCGAATTTTTCATTGGGGATTACTAAATCTTCTTCGTCCTCCCCGATTAGTATAATATACAATCCGGTATCCGGGCCGCCTTTGTGTAATTGGCCTGTGGAGTGCAGATAGCGCGGGCCATTTAATAATGTTGTCGCTTCTTTTAATTCGTCCCTCATTTCCTGTCTCCATTTTTGCAGGAGTACAGTGCGGTATTCAGTCATCAGAAAATAGGGAAGTAAAGCGATATAGTCGCCCGGCTTTGCCTGTGCAGTAAAACTGTTGACAAATTCTCCTATTGTTTCATGGTATTTGGGACCAATCTGTTCTGCCCTTTTTCCGCCATAAATAGAGATATCTTCCACTTTTAAGAGCGGGTCCGATTTCTTAAATGCGCCTTCTTTTGCCCATCCTTCAAGCAGATGGCTTGTGTTCTTTTTACTTTCCTCTACATTGGGCTGGTCGAAAGCATTGATGCCTATTACTATCCCTGCAATGGCTGCGGCAATTTCCCAACGATAATATTCTGCACCTAATGCAATTTTATTTGCCACTTGAATCCGTACTATGGGATGCCCCGCTTCCTCAAGCGCTTTAATTTTATTTTCGTCTTCTTCATTATTATCCGTCGGGAGATACATGTGGATAAATATTCGGTCGTTTCCATAGACTTCAGGAGCACCCAATTGTTCACCATTTACAGGAATCAATCCCTTTCCTTCTTTGCCGGTACTTTCCGCCAGCAGTTGCTCCACCCAATAACCAAAGGAACTTATTGAAGAAGATAAAACGAATGTTACCTTATCACGACCATATTTTTGGCAAATACCTAATACCACTCCTAAACTTATTCCGGGATTAGCTTCCGTCGGAACACTGTCGCAACTGTTTTCCATTTTTTTGGCACTTGATAACAACGCCTTAATATCTACTCCCATCAAGGCCATTGGAAGTAAACCAAAATCGGATAACACAGAATAACGCCCCCCAAGGTCAGGGTTGTTAACGAATACTTTCCTGAACTTATATTGTTCAGCAATTTTTACTAATGGAGTACCGTCGTCGGTAATTGCTACAAAATTATTCCCGGGTTTTTCCTCCCCTTTATTTTCTAATTCATTGTAGAAATAGTGAAAGAAACTCAATGTTTCTTCTGTGTTGCCCGATTTGCTTGCAACAATAAAGAGCGTTTTCTCAATATCAATTTTATTCTCGAGTTCCAGTATTGCTTCCGGAGACGTATTATCTAACACGAATAATTTAAGAAACCCGTCGGCAGTGCCAAATGTTTCGCGGGCCACTTCGGAACATAAGCTGCTTCCGCCCATACCCAGCAAAACAGCATATATATAGCCTTCCTCTTTAATCTTTATGGCAAAAGTCACGAGTTCATCTGTATTTTCAGTAAAATTATCGGGCAATGTCAACCAACCTAAGCGGTGGCTAATTTCTTTTGTTTGCGGAATGTCTTTTTTCCAAAGATTCGCATCTTCAGCAAAAAGGAGCCTGGGTATTTGTTTCTCCGCCAGCGATGCATAGGATGTATTTACTTCCTTTTCAAGTTTTCCGAAACTAATTTGTTGCGCCGAAACTTCATCTGCCAGTATTTTCAATCTTTTATTTGCCAGATTACTTATCAGCGTATTATATGCATCGGTAAATTTTTGAATGCCTTCATTCTCTAATTGCTGTGTGATAAAATCAATTCCAATTCCGCGCTTTTCCAATTCCATGAAGAATTTGTTTGCTTCTTCAACCCTTTCTTCAATAGCATTTTCTCTTAAAATCCCATGTTTGGCAAAAGCGGCAATAGTCTCGTCCGGCAGCGTGTTAATGGTGTTTTTACCAATTAACGGTTCCACATAACGAAGGTCATCATACAATGGGTCTTTGTTGCTGGTGCTTGCCCACAAGGGCCTTTGTACATTAGCACCTTTAGCCTCCAATTTTTCCCAAACATCCCCGCTGAATATTTTTTTAAACCGCTGATATGCCAAGCAGGCTGTTGCAACTCCCGCTTTACCCGATAAGAATTCCGGATGGGTAATCACACTATCTTCGTGCAAGGGAATAATTCGCTGCCCAAGTAATTCATCTGTAAGGACATCAATCCTGCTGATAAAAATACTTGCAACCGAAATTATATGGTTCACAGGTTTGCCTACGGCAATTCTGCGCTCGATAGCGCGAATGTAAGCTTGCGCAATTTCAACATATCTTTCAACGGAAAAGAGCAGTGTAACATTTATATTTATCCCTTCATAAAGCATTTGTTCAATAGCCGGAATGCCTTCCTGTGTTCCAGGTATTTTTATCAGGCAATTCGGCCGCCCGACGGCAACCGATAATCTATGCGCTTCTTTTATTGTGCCTTTTGTATCTCGCGCTAAATAAGGCGATACTTCCAAACTCACAAAACCATCCTTGCCATCAGAGTCGGCAAACACAGGTTTCAATATATCACAGGCGTCCTGAACATCTTTCACAGTCAATGCATCATAAATCTGGAAGGGTGTTTTTCCTGCTTTTACCAGCGCTGCAATCTGTTCATCATAATCGGTACCGGCAGAAATAGCTTTGTCGAAAATACTGGGATTTGATGTAATGCCACGCAAGCCTTGTTCAGACAATCTTTTTGTTAGTTCCCCGCTTGTTATCTTTTTCCGCGTAAGATTATCCAACCAATAACTCTGCCCGTATTTTAACAAGTCTATCAATGTGCCCATACTGTTGTTTTATATAATACAAAAATGGCGGTATTACTACTTTTAATGCTTACATATTTATCAGGAAACTTTACATAATTCACATGTTTCATGCGCATTATATTTTTAGTACTGCCCAAAAATCGTTTGCCGTCCAAGCATTTCCAACCCACAGCGGCATCTTCGCCGGAATGCGAATTGCTTTTGGCTTTGATAATAAGGATTTTAAAGAACAGCTTTTTCCGACTGAATAAAATACATCATTTATCATACCGGTTCTTATTATTAACAACAGTATGTGAATGGAAAATTAATAAACTGTGATTTCTTAGCTTTCAGGTAACATTGGTAACCGTACTTTGTAATGTAAAAGCAACCTTGGAAATATACTAATGTATAGGGATTTATCTCCATCACATGGAAAATACCGCAACAGAAAAGCAAAAAAAGAAAAAACGTAAAGTGGATGTTCTGGTTCTTTCGGATGTCCATTTGGGCACCTATGGCTGCCGCGCCAAGGAATTGGTAAAATACCTGAACAGTATAAAACCGGGCACTGTTGTTTTAAATGGAGACATTATAGATATGTGGCAATTCAACAAGCGCTACTGGCCAAAATCGCACATGCAGGTAATTCATAAACTTACCAAATGGATGAGCAAAGGCGTGAAGATTTATTATATAACCGGGAACCATGATGAATTACTGCGAAAATTCACCGGCTTCAAAATGGGTTCGCTCTCCATTACAAATAAACTGCTGTTGGTTTTAGAAGGAAAAATTGTTTGGATTTTTCACGGAGACGTATTCGATGTAACCATGCAGCATTCCAAATGGCTGGCTAAGCTTGGCTCTACAGGGTATGATTTGCTTATTCACCTGAACACCTTTTGCAATTGGGTGTCGCAGAAAATGGGAAGAGGGAAAATTTCTTTCTCTAAAAAAATAAAAAACAGTGTAAAGCAGGCCGTAAAATTTATTAATGATTTTGAAAAAACAGCCGCAAATATTGCCATAGCCAATGGATATGATTATGTATTGTGCGGACACATCCACCAGCCGGAAATGAAAACAATTACCACCGACAAGGGGCAGGTTCAATACCTTAATTCGGGCGACTGGATTGAAAACCTTACCTCACTCGAATATCGCAAAGGCGAATGGAAACTCTACCATTATGAAGAGGCATTATTTGCAAATGATGAGCATGACCCTGAAAGTAATATAGTAGATATGAAAAACAGTGAACTATTTAGCCGCATGGTAACAGAGTTTATGAATTTACCCGCATGATATTTATTTCGCAGGCAGAACCGGATAACTCAACAGCCTTTAACCCACCTATATGAAAGTGCTATATGCCATACAGGGAACAGGAAACGGCCATCTTACAAGAGCGATGGAAATAGTTCCCTTGCTGAAAAAAAGAAAAAAAATTGCGCTCGATGTGCTCGTCAGCGGAACAGAAAACGAGTTGAAACTCCCTTTCGACGTTAAATATAAATTTAACGGATTGAGTTTTGTATTTGGCAAAAGAGGCGGCGTCGATTTCTGGAACACCTACCGCAAAATGCATTCCCTGCGGCTTATGAATGAAATAAAAAGTTTGCCGGCAGATAAATATGATTTAATCATCAGCGATTTCGAACCAGTGTCCGCATGGGCGGCGCAAATGGCAAAGAAACCCTGCATCGGGCTCAGCAACCAGGCCGCAACATTGCACCCTTTAGCTCCCAAACCCAAAAAAACAGATATTTTCGGCAAGATGCTGCTTCAGCATTATGCGCCCACCACATACAATTACGGCTTGCATTTCAAATCGCTCGACCAATATGTATATACACCCATTATACGAAAGCAGTTGCGCGATATGGAGGTGAAAAATAAAGGCTATTATACCGTCTATCTCCCTTCTTACAGCGATGAGCGGATAATTAAATTCCTGAAACATTATAAAGATATTGACTGGGTGGTATTTTCAAAAAAAAGCAAGAAAAAATACCGGGAGAAAAACATTTATGTGAAGCCCCTCGACCCGCAATTTTTTATGGAATGTATGGCCGAATCATCCGGGATTTTAACCAACGCGGGTTTTGGCACCACCAGCGAAGCGCTGTTTTTAAAAAAGAAGTTGCTTGTAGTGCCCATGAAAAGCCAGTATGAGCAGCATTGCAATGCCGCCATGCTTAAAAGCATGGGCGTTCCGGTTATTAAAAAACTGAAAAAGAAAAACAGGGAAAAGTTTAAAGAATGGATAAATGACAAGTCTATTGTGCGCGTAAACTACCCCAACATTACCGATGATATTCTTGAAACCATAATAGAAAACCATGCCGGCAAAAGCCTTGAAAACACCATAGCTGAAAATGCACCATACACTATTTTTCAGTAAAAGCCCCGGCTGCTTATATGACAATTAAAAAAGAGCGGCCCGATTTAAAAAGAGCCTATTTCGGAGAGGAATTTGTTTGGGGCGTCTCTTCTTCGGCGGCTCAAACAGAAGGCGGAAATGAGGATGGAAAAGGCATGTCCGTATGGGACCATTTTGCAACCAAGAAAAGAAAAATTTTAAATAAGCACACACCGGAAATTGCCTGCGATTTTTACCACCGCTATCCCGAAGATGTTTCCATTATCAAATCACTCGGCATTCCCAATTTCAGGTATTCCTTATCATGGCCACGGATATTGCCCGACGGTACCGGGAAAATAAATAAAAAAGGGCTCGATTATTATCACAGGCTTTTCGATGAATGCCGGAAAAATGGTATTGAACCCTGGATTACCCTTTACCACTGGGACCTTCCACACGCCCTGCAACTAAAAGGTGGCTGGAAAAACAGGGATATACTTAAGTGGTTCGAGGAATATGTTTCCGTTTGTTCGCATGCTTTTAAAGACTCCATAAAAAACTGGATGATTTTAAATGAACCCGGAGTATTCACCGGAGCGGGTTATTTTTTGGGCGTTCATGCACCCGGCGAAAGAGGCCTGAAGAATTTTTTGCCTGCTGTTCATCACGCTGTTTTATGCCAGGCCATCGGTGCAAAAACTGTGAGACGAGAAGTCAAACATGCCCATGTAGGCACCACATTTTCCTGCTCGCATATTACACCGCACTCCAATTCCATTAAAGACCATGCGGCTGCAAACCGCGTAGATACTATACTTAACAGGCTTTTCATCGAACCGTGTTTGGGTATGGGGTATCCAATTAAAGATATTCCTATTCTGAAAAAAATAGAAAAATATATTCATCCGGGAGATGATAAGTTGATGAAAGCCGAATTCGATTTTATAGGTATTCAGTGCTATACGAGGGAAGTTGTGCAACATGCTTTTTTTATGCCGCATATAAAAGCAAGGGTGGTTCCTGCCAATAGGCGCAAGGTGTATCACACGGCTATGGATTGGGAAGTTTATCCGGAAGCGATTTATCAAATGCTGAAAAAATACAGTTCTTATCCCGGCGTAAAAAAAATAATCATCACCGAAAATGGAGCAGCTTTTAATGATAAAATTACACATAAAAAAGTGGACGACCATGAACGGATTAAATTCCTTTCCGATTATATTTCGCAGGTGTACCGAGCCAAAGCGGATGGCTACAAGGCGGATGGCTATTTTGTTTGGGCGCTTACCGATAATTTCGAATGGGCCGAAGGATACTATCCCCGTTTCGGGCTGGTGTATGTAGATTTTGAAACCCAAAAAAGAATAATTAAAGATTCGGGTTATTGGTATAGGAATTTTTTAACGAGGTGAAAAGTGAAATACTTTCTCCTTCCTATTTTTTAAAGCATGAAGAGTCTGTCGGCATCGCTTCTTGGCCCTGCCCTCCTTCCGGACACTTAAATATTACACGCTCTACTCTTATTCTGAAATCTGCCATTTCTTCAATTTGTTTTCGTCGCTTTTTGTCTTCCGTTTCAAATTTCATATATTCCAGCTCCTTATCCATGTCATCTTGCTGGTTTTTGCTTCCATGTTTATTTAGTTCATTCTCCAATTCTTTTGAACTTACAGGTTGCAAATCTATTCCGCTATAGTCCCCTTGGTCAACCTTATCCATAGCATAGTAATATGCCTGATTCCCTTTATATGCAAGACATTCCAGACTATAGGAAAATATTTCATCCAGGTTCTCTTTGAATTTCCCATCAGAATTACTTACCCGCATAAAGCTATTCAGCTTGTTTGGTAACAGATAGACAAAAACGTTATCGTATTTTGAATAATCCTTCACAGTAATACTGAACGGGAGATACTTAATTTCTGCTTTTCTGCCATTCGTTGGCGATGTATATTCCAACGTAGTACGATTATATGTTGATGCCCATACATAGGCATCCAAATTAATCCAGCCGGGAGTTTTGCATAAAACAGCATATCCGTTTTTATCTACCTTACCGATAGAATCTGGGTCGCCAACTTGCCTGCAAGCGGCTTTCAAGTTTTCCTTATATTCATTTCCTCTCATTTGGTTACTCCTCATTGTATCGGTATGAACATGCTGTTCTTCCTTATTATCTGCTTTTACATCCTCTTTATTTTGCTTTTCTTCATACTCCTTTTGAACTTTAGTTGCGGCCTCGGTAAATAGCCTCGATTTCTTTTCAAAAAATGCTTTCAGTTTTTCAAACAGCGAGGATTTAATTACCACTTTCCCATCGCCACGTGCAGCAAAAGAGAGGAATTTATTTTTTAATTCTCCGCCTAATTGCATGGCAGCAAGTGAATCTATATAAGAAAGGTTCTTATCCAGATTATTTACATACAAATCAAGAATTGCATTTTGTCCCGTTTGGTGAATAAATGGCATGCGCTCTTCAAACTCTTTTGTTGCAAGCAACGTATTTTGAAATTTATCATTCCAGATAGCTTTTATTTTGGCGGGGTTGATGCCGCATTTATCTGAAGGCATTGAATCTGATTCGTGAGGTCGTCTCCTAATATAGTAGCTTACAGCAGTTGAATCTTCATTAATTGGTGTACTAGTAAGAAATGTTATGATATTGTTTATCTGCCTATCCGTAAGATTATTCTCAAATACAGCCATACCATAACCTAACTTTTTAGCATAGACATCTCCTGATTTGATGAGTTTTGGATAGTTCTTTATATATTTCAATAACCAAGATTGATATGGCTGCGGAACTCTTGAAGCTAAACTTGGTATTCCTGCAACCGGAATAATTAAATCTTTTCGGGAGGAATGACAAGGTTGACAATTTGATATGTACAAATCTATTCCGGAGTCATACCTCTCCAGAAAGGTATCAGGCTCAATATGATATTCTCCAAACTCACTCGCAAACGAATAATACAAACTATCCGTATAAATTTTGTTTTTTATATCCTTTCCCCACATAGCTAATGAATCTAAATAAAGTGGAGGGTAAAAATTCAGGGTATGGATATCTACCGGAACCAAATTGCGTAGCAATGGTTTGGGATTTACCCAATCTATAGTGCCATCGGGCATGCGCTTACCTTCAAAGGCCTGCATACCGGTTTTAACAGAATCTGCAGGAACACGTACATATATTCCGTTATTGGGATTTATCTTCAAGGATTTTCCATCCTTTCTTCCATTCAGATAAAACATCCCTGCGCTCTCCAACAAATCACTTCCCGATTTGGTAGATAAGCCTGCCCTCATCATAGATGCCGCATCCAGCGCTTCCTTCACTTCCAATTCTATAGGGCCTGTTACAGGATTTCCATTATCATCTACAAAACACTTTGCAGGAACGGCAATAACCAATCCCCCTTTCGTTTGTATTATAGTGTCTTGTGCAGTGTTGAGGGTGAAGGTTTGTCCCGGCAAATATTTATCGGCATCACTCCATTGCTTATTGCCTTGTTCATTTAATTCAGGCAGGGTTTGCATATAAGCATCTGAAGGTTTGTGGTGCTTAGCAATATAAAAAACAGTTATGGCAATGGCAGCCATAGTAAGCAAACCAACAATACCCTTCAATGAAAATTTTGCTTTACTGATAAATTTTCTATCTGCCTTTTCTTTATCCATGAAAATATTTTTCCATACAAATGTAAAAATATTTCCCTCCCCCCCTACTCCGGTTTCACATAGCCTTCTCTTCTCGGGTCTTGCGGTGTCGATACCCATTTAATGGTTGCGCGCACAGGTATGTCATTAACTCGGGCAGCCTTAATCATATCTTCGGGCAGGTTTTTATAAAACAGCCGCAGCATTTGGTTCAATACGGTCGAATCACCTTTCTTTATCCTTTTCATCGCTTCCTCCAGCAAACTATCTTTCACCTTTACGTAGGAAACGTCTTTTATCTTTACAAACTGCGTGTCGTAATCGTTATCTTCCTTTCTCCACCTGTTGTGTGTGCGAACATTAATTCCTACCTCTTTTGCAGCCTTGGTAATATTACCAAAATTGGCTTCTATGGCATCAATCATGGCTTGCTTTTGCTTAGTGGTTCTGGCTTGTTCTTCAGTATTCATGTTAAAAATATTTACTGCAAGTATATACCTTTGGAAATTATTTTCATCGAAAGTCATTGACTGGCTTAATAAATTCTTTATAGCACATTTACCATACATTTGCATTTCACTAAAAATGTCCGAAAATACATGCATGGCGGGACATTGCCCAAATCACCTGCCGATATTGGGTGAAATGGGAATTCTTAAAATTTCAAATACGTGAAAAACCCGGACATTTCGCCCGAAAGAATTTTGCAGATTTTTTTCAGTTTAAAAATCGAGGGTGAAGGAGAAATAGGTAGTAGGGCCGCCGGTTATAGAACCATTGTTTACCCCCCAGGCTTCATCTAAACGCACAAAGTATCCCAATATCCGTGTCCGGATTCCTTCGCCGAAGCCTTCCACAAATGGGTATTGCTGGGTCGATATAATTACCGTAATAGGATTTCCCGGAGCACCAACAACGGTAGTGTTAATGGAGTTAACTGTAGAGTATGGAGTAGCGCCTGTCCAAGCGGTGCCTACGTCCAAAAAGGTGATGAACTGGAAGTTGTTTAAGAAGTCTGATTTAATGGGGCGATTAGACAAGTAGCGGAAAATGGGAAACCTGATTTCGGTGTTATACAAAATGAAATTTGTTCCGTTGCGGATATTCTGGTCGAAGCCGCGCAATGGGGTTGCCAGTGTTTGAAAAACATAATTCTGTCCGGGTGTGGCTCCGGTAATGCTGCTGAAAGTAGGATTGAACCACCCGTCTACCCCGCCCATATAATACAGCAAATGCTCTTGTCCGAAAGAAGTCCCACCCGAAAGTCGGTTGGCCCAGATTAACTCCCTGTGGATTTTTTTGTAATACCTGATATCGAAACCCGCTACAAACATCCCCGTTTTGGTTTTGCTCAAATCATCATAGTACTGAATGAAGCCGCGCCCCCTCAATCCGGAATAAATATTCAACCCGGCCGGCCTTGTGGCATCATATACGTAGTCGGCTTCCAAATGCGGCATATAGGTAGTTACAGGAGGAGTTTCAAGGCTGGGAACATCAATGGAAAGTGTAATATTTTTTTCATTCAGAATACCTGCGCTTCCTTCCAGGCGCGATACTTCATTGAACGGATACAGCAGCTTGTAAGTAGCATCCATGGAATAAAGATTGGCAGGGTAATTTCCTGTATTCACACCTAAAAACGAACCGCGGTGTAAAATCAATTCTTTGCCCAACCGGCCCGATTTATCCTCGTAGGTTAAATAATAATCGGTGTTATCGAAGGGCGCCATCCTCACTCCGCCGGAGATGCTGTAATCTTCAAACAAATCTTGCAGGCCTGTTAACGACAAGTTGAATCCCAGCCCCGGAGAAAGTATAGAGGAAGTTGCATTGGCTATATATGGTTCATACGAGTTGGAGATATAGGTATTATTCAACTGCGTATTTATATAGGAGGGTTTGAAACTGACATAATAATTTTCTTTGGAAAGGATTTGCGGTTTTACAACTGTATCCTTTTTAGGGGCAGGTGTGTTATCCATCGGGAAAACAACTACCGTTTGAACTGTTTTAGGTGGCTGAATAATATTTATGACAGGCTTGAGCGGATTTGCCGATGGCGCGTCGAATGTGTATGAATTAATATTCACCGGCTGGTGATAAGGGTCTTTTTTTACCGTATCTGCGGCCGTTTTTTTAGATGTGTCTTTGGCAGGTTCTTTCTTTTCAGGTGATGGGGCATATTTCACAATAAGCGAATTGGTATCCTTTTTCAACGCAAGTTTTGCAATAGAATCATCGAAAGCTTTTCTGCGCCTGCCGGCAAGAAACTGCCGCATATAATAACTTGGCTGCGGCGTTACGGTGGTAAATGAAGTAAGCTTTTCTGGCAGGGTATCTTTATACAAATAATATTTTCCGTTTCGGTAAAAAACTTCGGTCATATAGCGTATATAGGGCGAAGCATCCTGCTCCATAATAGTATGGCTGTAATCGGTTATAGGAAATGAATGCACATTGTAACGGTAATGTGCGGAAGTATCGACAAAGCTGATGGAACTGTCTATGCGCGCAATATTTCTGTTCATCGCGCCCGAAGCATTGCTCAGGTATGAAATATATCCCGGGGCATAGGGGGCAGGGTCGGTTTCATCTATGTCGGGAGTATTGGTTATCCTCACCAATTCTTTGGAATGCGTGCGCAGATTGTATTCGAAAATATCGAAATGCGTTTGCATTTTATGAAAGTCGCCTTCTCCTTTCAGCGTATCATTAGGGCGGTTTGAACTGAATATTATTTTGGTGGAATGGTCAATAAAACGTGGAGCTAAATCATCGTATACATCATCCGTTATTTTTTCATAAGCATTGGAACCCGCCGTAAATACATATATATCCGATTGCCCATCCTGTATGGCCGACATGGCAAATTTGCTTCCGTCATCCGAATAAGAAATATCCAATATTTTTTGGAAATTCATTATCCTGCGTTCTTCCAGTTTATGAGTGGCAAGGGTGTACGTATAAAGTTTCAAAATCCCTTCCGATTCCATTACTATGGAAAATATTTCACCACTGGGGTGCCATGCAATTATCGGATAGGAAAAGTCATACACACGGTCGATTTTTTGTCCCTGTTTAAGTATCGATGTGCTTTTTTTGGTAAGGTTATCATACAACCAAACACGGCACTGGCCCAGCTCATTGGTAGCGTAAGCCGAATAGCGGCCCTCGGGGCTCGATTTGAAGTTGTAATAGTTGGTATTGCTTTTCGGTTTTGCTATCAGCGGTTGCTTTTTCGGAATAGCATCCTTCGGAGTTTCCTTGTGATATTGGGTTTCATAAAATGATATCCAATCACCGGAAAATGACTTTAAGGTTGTTCCCAATGAATACAGGAAAGCACTTTCGATACTGCGGCTGGAACGGGCCACATATAATACCTGCGGAATAATAGTTTCACCATAACTCTGCGCAATATAATTCCAAATGGAAACACCGGCATACGTAGCATCCTGCCCGGTAAGCCGGTTGAATTTTTTATATCGGCCCGATTCGATTCCATCACGCACATAGCCGTCGATAGTAGTATTCCAGCCCGAAGCAATATAGTGAACAAAACCCTGCTCGAACCAGGGTGGAATATTATATAAAGTGGAACTCTTGATAACGTTTACAAAACTGCCGCCATACATCATTTCCTGGAAAATAACTTCAGCAAGGCCCAGCTTCAGTTGCTCATCCAAATCACGGTGGTTGCCATCGACATACACGGTTACTTTGCGCGATGCTATATGGTTTTCGCCGCCTATGTTATATTGTTCATCCTGTTCCAAGCCAATATTGCTTTCGGCATATTCCGATTGCTTGTTATAAATAATAATATCGATTGGCTTGTCTGTTTGATAATCTATAAATGAACACATTTGCCGCAGAAATACGCCTGCCTTTTCACCAACATACTCCGCTGTTTTTTCACCGCCATCGTAAAAATAAACTTTATAATCGGGATAGGTATAATAGGTCCAGTGGTGCTTGGTATACTTCACCCTGTTTTTACCAAACGGGATTTGCGAACCCGTATAAAACTGGGAAGCCCCTTCGAACGAGAAGGAGAAAACCAACAGCGCAATAAGTAAATATTTACAACGTGAGTACACTTTAAGCCTGAATAAGAATGCTAAAATAGTAAATTTGCCCTAAACAGAGGCTATATGACACATCAAAAACACTTCGAGTTTAACGCATTTGCCGAAAACACCTACATTATATATAATGATGCAAAGGAAGCTGCCATTATAGACCCCGGCTGTAGTACGCCTGAAGAATGCCATAAACTGGCTGGTTTCATCCGTTTTGAACGCCTGAAACCCTTGCTTTTGCTGAACACCCATTGCCATATAGACCATGTTTTGGGCAATCACTTTGTTTATAAAGAATATGGGCTGGCTCCCCTGCTCCACCGCAACGAACTTACTGTTTTGCACAGCCTGAGCACCGTAGCCGCTTTTTATGGGGTCGAAGCTACCCCTTCGCCCGAACCGCTGAGATTTATTGAAGAACACGAAAAAATACAATTGGGAGATATTACGCTGGAGGTTATCTATGCTCCGGGCCATTCGCCAGGGGGATTGTGCTTTTACAGCGCCAACGACAAAAAGCTTTGGGCTGGCGATGTACTTTTCCGGGAAAGCATTGGCAGGACCGACCTTCCCGGCGGAGACTATGATACCCTTGAAGAAAATATACTCACCAAAATTTTTACCCTTCCCGCAGATGTGGAAGTCTTTTCAGGTCATGGAATACCCACTACCATTGGCCACGAAAAGAAATTTAACCCTTTTGTAGGTGAAGCAAGGTTGAGCATTTAAGGAATGTTGGAATGCGAATATCAATAGTTTTAACAGCGGTTTTATTTGCACTTACTCAAACTATTTTTGGGCAGCAAATCAGCGATACCCAAAAAGCTCAGCATCCGGTATTAAAAACTAAAGCAGTAAATAAAAGAAGCTATGGAATTTATGGTTCTGTTAGCGGGGTTTATAATTCGGGAGGGTTAGTTGTCCCGATAGAAAATAATACAGCAGCTGGACTTGGAGGTTCTTATACTACTACAGAGTCTAATATTAAGCAGACCCTCGGTTTTGGAGGTTCCGGAGGTTTTGAATTAATTTCAAAAGAAAACTCGAGGTGGTACAGGGTATTTTCTTTCGGCATCTCATATTATAGTTATTATGCCTCCGCTATTCAAACTGTTTCATCTGTCTACTATTTTAATCCTCCTGTATATACTACTTCACAAACTACAAATACTGATTTATTTAACTACACCCTTGTAGATTTGTCATTCTGGAACTACATCAGGATTATAGAATCACTAACACAAAGATTGGGAGCAGGCATTGGCGCAACCGTAAGTGCAAATGTTTACAATAATACACCCGAAAGCGCTCCGACAAGCGAGGACATCCCAATAATGTGCCTATTTATTTCGCCATGTATTAGATATGATATTTCCTTAAAGGAGGATGAGCTGATTTCCATTGAACCCTACTACAATTACGAAATTCGGAATGTTGCAAATACTTATCCAAGGCTTGCTTCATTTGGGTTGAAATTATCTTTACTATTTAATTAATTGGCAACTAATGAAAAATAAATATTCCCTTGTTGCTTGCTTTATCATAGCATTGGTATTAATTCAATATCGGTTTTCATATTCCAATTTTGGAGGAGGAAATACGTTACGAATTACCACTTGGGATGCCCTTGGCTACTATATGTACCTGCCTTCAGCCATTATTTATGATGATGCTACACAATTAAAATGGTTCCCTGACATAGATAAAAAATATCACGTTTCTGGCGGGTGGGTTTACCAGGCGAATATTTATAAAAAGACCAACAAATATGTATTCAAATATTTAGGCGGGGAAGCTATCATGGAATTGCCGTGGTTCCTTATAGGGCATGGCATTGCCAAGGCCTGCCATTATGAAGCGGATGGTTTTTCGCCGCCTTACCAATATTCTATTGCCTTTGGAGTATTGTTCTCCTGTCTGCTTGCTCTTTTCTTTCTCCGTAAGGTTTTACTTACTTATTTCAGCGACCAGACAACAGCCCTGGCATTATTACTTTTAATGCTTGCAACTAATATAATTCAGTATGTATCAATAGACAGCGCCCAGAGTCACGGTATAATTTTTCCCTTGTACGCGTTGATATTATACTTCACCATGAAATGGCATGAAAAGCCAAAGGTATATGTTGCCTGTATTATTGGTTATGTTATCGGGTTAGCTGCAATTTGCAGGCCCACCGAGGCTGTTATGTTATTCATCCCATTATTATGGGGGACACAAACCAAAGAATCGGCAAAGGAAAAATGGAACCTTGTAAAACAACATAAAAAGCATGTTGCCTATGCTATATTTTTTACTTTTCTGGGTGTTTTGCCGCAACTTATTTACTGGCAAATTGCAACAGGATTTTTTGTGTACGACGTAGGCAGCAAATGGTCTTTCCTCAATCCGTTTTTCAGCGTTTTGTTTGGCTTTGAAAGCGGATGGTTCATTTATACCCCTGTAACTATTTTCTTTATTATAGGTATGTTTTATATGGCCAAAAGAGCGCCGATGGGAAAACCCTATCCTTTTAAAAATTCGGTATTCTGGTTTTGCCTGTTAAATATCTATATTATTATTTCCTGGTGGGATGGTAACCCCGATGCCACTTATTCCTGCCGGAGGCTTTCCGAATCCTATCCGGTATTTGCCTTACCCCTGGCGGCTTTTATAGAGTACCTGCGATTTATAAAAACACCTGCATGGAAGAAAGTTTTCAAATACCTGTTTTATCTTTTGGGTATCTATTTAATTGGTGTAAACTTTTTCCAGATTGGGCAATACAATTCCACGGTTTTGCATTATACCGATATGAACCGTAAATATTACGGGCGGATTTACTTAAACCCTCACCCCACCCCATTAGATATGAGTCTGCTTGATACCAATGATTATGTAAGCAACGAAAACAACTATGAAATGAAGGTTATTTCGCGAATGGATACGGTTCATCATGTAAGCGCAGCGCCGAATACTCCTGCACTATTGATAGAAACACCCCTGAAACCCGATTCCCAAAAATCACATGACGAAGTGTGGCTAAAAGTGGAGGCTAACGTTAAAGCAAGCACCGGATTCAACGGGGGCTATCTCAGTTCGGAATTAGATTGCGGCACATTAGTACAACACAATAAGGTGAGGTTATTCAACCCCATAAGTGGGGAGGGCATTCGAAACAAATATGCCTACTACATTAAAGTCCCTGATTACTCGGATAAAACTACCTTAAAACTCTATGTCTATTCCATTTACGGATTTGAAGGGGATATTGATTCCATCCGTATTTCAACCCTGAAAAAATAAAGCAGTCCTTTTATTAAATTGCATGAGCAGCCTTATAATCATCACTTAGGCTTGTTAAATATTGTTGAATTCGCATAATCTGACCCAAAATATATGTATATTTGCATCTGTCTAAGCTAAACTTATGTACAAAAAGATACTTATTTCAAGTTTTTTTCTGGCAACCTGTGCCTTATCATATGCTCAGGCTCCTGCAACGGCTTCTACTGATGCCAATGCCGCTGAAATGTCCTTTAATACCAAGGACCATGACTTTGGAACAATAGAACAAGATGGCAATGGCACCTATATGTTTTTGTTCACCAATACAGGTAAAGAGCCTTTGGTTATTAAAGAAGCGCATGGTTCCTGCGGATGCACCGTTCCTAAGTGGCCCCACGACCCTGTGGCTCCCGGCCAGCAGGATACTATAAAGGTAACCTATGATACACACAACCATACCGGTGTTTTTCAAAAAACAGTCACCATAACCTCCAATGCAAAAGAGTCGCCTGTTGTATTGTCTATAAAAGGAAAGGTAAACCCAAAGCCGCCTGTACCTGCTTTTCCTACCGACCCGGGCAATAATAACAGTGGCGCACCGTTCTCCAATAACTGGGATAATCAATAATCAAATATCAACAAACATTCAAAATCAATCATGAAAAAAATTCTATTTTCCATTACGCTTTTTGCAGGACTTCTTTTTGCAGGCAACATGTTTGCACAAGATGCACCTGCTGCCGACAATCCGAATGCCGCTGCAATGAAATTCGAACACGATACCATTGACTATGGTACCATTCCGCACAATGCAGACGGATACCGCGCATTCAAATTCACCAATGTTGGTAAAGAACCATTAATTATCAAGGATGCTCACGGTTCATGCGGATGTACAGTTCCTACTGCACCTAAAGAACCGATTCAACCGGGCCAGTCAGCTGAAATTAAAGTTCACTATGCTACGGACAGAGTTGGTATGTTTATTAAGAACGTAACCCTTACATCCAATACAAATCCACCTACCAAAGTGCTTACCATTAAAGGTAATGTATTGCCTGATGATAATGCAAACAAACCTGCTACCCCTACCCCTGCTACCCCGGTACAAGCTGTACCTAACACAGGAGGGCACTAAGCTTTTCCAAATTTCATAAAAAGTCCTTCCTGCAATTTGTCGGAAGGACTTTTTTATTTAGGTATTGTTCTTTATATTTGAACTATTGAATAACCATGAAACGCCTTTTAATCCTTTCCGTTTTATTCATTGCCGCCCGGTTTCCCCTAATGGCCCAATCGGTTATATCTTTCGATAAAACCACACAGCATCTGGGCTTTGTAAGACAAGGCGATACCCTTAATTTTCAATATAAATTTACCAATACAGGCAACCAGCCATTAATAATCAGCGATACAAAAGTGGAATGCGGTTGCACAGTAGTCGAGAAACCCACTGACCCGATATTACCCGGCAAACAAGGAATATTAAAAGTAACCTTTCATACTGTCAGCACCATAGATATCCAGAACAGAACGGTAACTGTGCTGTCAAATGCCAAAAATTCACCAACCGTTGTGCGGTTTAAATGCGTGGTGATGAAGGCTAAGAAAACTTAGATGACGGAAGTCATTAGGCTGTGTTAATTATACATTAATTTTGTGTCCTCTTACTATTTAACCCTGCATTATGAAAACAATAGACTCCTACGATTTCAAAAACAAAAAGGCGCTTGTACGTGTAGATTTTAATGTACCGCTCGACGAACACTTCAACGTAACCGATGATACCCGCATAAGGGCTGCCATCCCTACCCTGAAAAAGATTTTGAATGGAGGAGGTTCCGTAATAATCATGTCGCATTTAGGCAGGCCCAAAAACCTTCCGGAGGACAAGTTTTCATTAAGGCATATCGTGGCTCCCCTCAGCAAATTATTGGGGGCGGATGTGAAATTTTCCAAAGATTGTATTGGAGCGGCCACTAAAGAATTATGCGCAGCACTTAAACCCGGAGAAGCGATATTATTGGAAAACCTCCGTTTTCATATGGAAGAAACCAAAGGCGCTGAAAGTTTTGCAAAAGAATTGGCATCCCTCGGAGATGTTTATGTAAATGATGCCTTTGGAACAGCACACAGGGCCCACGCTTCCACCACCATTATTGCACAATTTTTCCCGAATGATAAAATGTTTGGCTATTGCATGTCTGCTGAACTGGAGAGCATAGATAACCTTATGACAAAGGCTCAAAAACCTTTTACCGCAATATTGGGCGGAGCAAAGGTATCGGGTAAAATTGCCATTATTGAAAACCTGATGGATAAAGTAGATAACCTCATTATAGGTGGCGGGATGTCCTATACCTTTATACAGGCGCAGGGTGGAAAAGTGGGCAGTTCACTGGTGGAAGCCGATAGAATTGAAACGGCGTTAGGTGTGATTGAAGCGGCTAAGAAAAAAGGCGTAAAACTATATATCCCGACCGATACGGTTATTGCCGATGCATTCAGCAATGATGCCAACAAGAAAACATGCGCCATCAATGAAATTCCTGACGGATGGCTGGGGCTGGATATCGGACCCGAAACAGAAAATGAATTCACAAAGGTTATTGAATCTTCCAATGCTATACTTTGGAACGGGCCTATGGGTGTATTTGAAATGAGCAATTTTGAACATGGAACCAAGGTGGTTGCCGATGCTATTGTGAAAGCAACCGCAAGAGGAGCATATTCGTTGGTAGGAGGAGGCGATTCAGTTGCCGCCATTAATAAATATAATTTGGCAGATAAGGTAAGTTATGTGTCAACCGGTGGAGGGGCAATGCTTGAATATATTGAAGGCAAGGAACTTCCCGGAGTAAAAGCTATACAAGAGGGTGTTGAAAAGATAGTGAAGTAAACCTTTCAACCACTCCTGTTTTGCGTGTAACTTTGCATTTTTACAAGCATACCCGTGTTAGAGCATCTTAAAAAACTAGCCAAAATATTTCGCAACAAATATGTTGCAGCTACCTTGTTGTTTGTTGTGTGGATTGCCTTTTTCGACCAAACCAGCCTCATCTATGACATCCACCTTACTCAAAAAGAGAAACAGATGAAGGCGCAGAAAATATATTACGAAAAGCAAACATTAGCTGCCACCGAGCAATTAAAAGAGTTACAAACCAACCCGGCAAATCTGGAGAAATTTGCAAGGGAACAATATTTTATGAAAAAAGCGAATGAGGATGTGTATGTCTTTGTTGACCAGCATAACCATTTGCTGGATACTGTAAACACAGACACAAAAAAACAATAGCTTTTAGAAATTCGGGCTGAGCAGGTATTTGCTGTAAAAGGTATTTATTATTTCAACCACCTCATCTGATGTATCTACAATACTAAAAATAGCAAGGTCAGCATCATCCGCATTTTTTTCACTTTTAATCATAGTCTCTTTTATCCAGTCTAATAAGGGGCTCCAGTATTTTTTGCCAACCATTATTATAGGAAAATGCTCCACTTTATTTGTCTGTATAAGCGTAATCGCTTCAAAAAGTTCATCCAGTGTTCCAAAGCCGCCCGGCAATACAACAAAGCCTTGTGCATACTTCATAAACATTACTTTTCGCACAAAAAAGTAATCGAATTTTATCAGTTTATCAAGGTCAATAAATGGGTTCTCTACTTGCTCCATCGGTAATGTTATGGCTAATCCCACTGAACGCCCGCTGCCTGCCTGAGCACCTTTATTGGCAGCTTCCATAATACCCGGACCGCCACCGGTAATTACCCCATATCCGTTTTTTGTAATCTTATAAGCTATTTCGGTCGCCAGCTTGTAATATTGATTACCGGGTTTTGTGCGTGCAGAACCAAATATCGATACACACGGGCCTACCCTTGCCATAGTATCAAACCCCTGCACAAACTCCGACATAATTCGGAATATCTGCCAGGAATCGGTAGCTTTTATTTCGTTCCAGCTTTTCTCTTTTGGTACACTATCTGTCTTTACAACGGAAATTTTCTTTTTCGCCTTTGTTTCATTAAGCTTTTTCTTTCTTGCCATATTCACTTATTATTGAAGCTCCTTTTCCAAGTATACGGAAGTGAGGCTCTTTTTGTTCTTGCTTACCTTTTCAGGAGTGCCTTCGGCTATAATTTCCCCACCCCGTGTTCCGCCTTCAGGACCTAAATCAATGATATGGTCAGCTACTTTCATAACATCAGTATTATGTTCTATAACAATTACCGTATTGCCATGGTCCACCAGTTTATTAAGTACATCCAGCAATATGCGTATATCTTCAAAATGCAGCCCTGTGGTAGGTTCATCTAAAATATAAAGTGTATTGCCGGTGCCCTTTTTAGAAAGTTCGGTCGCGAGTTTAACACGCTGTGCTTCTCCACCCGAAAGGGTTGTAGAAGATTGGCCAAGTGTTATATATCCCAATCCTATTTGATTAAGCGTGGTTATTTTTTGGGAAATATGTGGTATTTCTGAAAAGAAATCTACTGCTTGTTCAACGGTCAGGTTCAATACATCATTTATTGATTTGCCTTTAAAGCGCACTTCCAGTGTTTCTCGGTTATAACGCTTGCCTCCGCAGGTATCGCACACAACATACACATCGGGAAGAAAGTTCATTTCAATTTTGCGCAAGCCTGCGCCCTGGCATGTTTCACAACGTCCGCCTTTCACATTAAATGAAAAACGTCCGGGCATATACCCCCTTATTTTTGCTTCGGGAAGGGATGCAAAAAGGTTCCGTATATCGGCAAACAAATTAACATATGTTGCAGGATTGGAACGGGGTGTACGTCCTATCGGGCTTTGGTCAATTTCAATAATTTTATCGATATAATTCACCCCATGTATAGATGCATAAGGCAACGGGTTAGCCTCAGAACGATAAATAACTTTATTAATAATCGGGTATAATGTCTCATTTATCAACGATGATTTCCCGCTTCCGGAAACCCCCGTTACACAAATTAATTTTCCTAACGGGAAAGTTGCAGTTACATTTTTCAGGTTATGCCCTTTTGCTCCTTTCAGCACTATTTCCTTTCCGCTTCCTTTGCGGCGGGTTTTAGGAATTTCTATTTTTTTCTTGTCCGAAAGATAGTCGGCTGTCATTGTAGGTTGCTTCAGGAAATCTTTCGGTGTGCCTTGAGCTACCACATACCCGCCATGCATGCCTGTTCCCGGGCCTATATCAATAATCCAATCGGAAGCCAGCATCATGTCTTTATCATGTTCCACCACAATTACAGAATTGCCACTATCGCGTAAATTTTTCAGCGCATCAATTAATTTATGATTATCGCGCTGGTGAAGTCCAATGCTAGGTTCATCCAATATATATAACACACCCACCAGGCCTGAACCAATTTGCGTAGCAAGTCTTATCCGCTGTGCCTCTCCACCCGATAAGGTGCGTGCACTGCGGTTTAATGTAAGATAGTCAATGCCTACATCCAATAAAAATTTAGTACGGCTGCGCAGTTCCTTCATTATTTCTTTTGCAATGAGTTTGGTCTTGCCTTCCAGTTTCGCTTCGAAGTTCACAATCCAATCATATAAAACGCGTGTATCGACATTAGAAAGTTCCGCTATATTTTTATCATCTACTTTAAAATAGAGTGATTCCTTTTTCAATCTGGCTCCTTTGCATTCGGGACAGACAGCCTTATTCATAAACTCAGCAGCCCAGTCTGATAATGCAGGATTATCGGTATCGCGCCTTTGGCGGTCAATGAAATTGATGATGCCTTCAAAACTCATGGAGTATGTATGGGCATTGCTCTGAAAATTTTCACGTACTTTCAGCACTTCATCGGTACCATATAAAATAGCGTGTATGCCGCCTTCCGGAATTTTGTTTATCGGGGT
Source organism: uncultured Bacteroidota bacterium (assembly GCA_903916255.1). Lineage (GTDB taxonomy): Bacteria > Bacteroidota > Bacteroidia > JABEUT01 > JABEUT01 > JABEUT01. Next base: position 20,407 of record CAIWVW010000004.1, on the reverse strand, counting down.
ATCCAACGTAAAACCATGTTTATCGGCTATCCCCTCCAACTGGTGAAATATCCAATTGTCCTTACGCTTTCCAACAGGAGCAATGGCTCCATCGTTTATAGACAAATGCGTATTGGGAATAATTTTCTTTTCATCGATTTGCAATACCTCGCCTAATCCACTGCAATTGGGGCAAGCGCCATAAGGCGAGTTAAATGAAAATAAATTCGGGGCAGGTTCATCATACGATATTCCGGAAGTTGGGCACATAAGAAAACGGCTGTAATGCGAAATTTTTTTCTCCTCATCCAGCACCATAATTACACCCTTTCCTTGTTTCATCGCTAATCCTACCGATTCGCTTATGCGCGATACAGAAGCATCAGAAACATCGATGCGGTCAATTAAAACTTCTATATCGTGAATAGAGTATCTGTCAGCGTGCATACCTGAACGAAGCTCTTTCAATTCGCCGTCAATACGCACTTTGGTGTAGCCGCTCTTGCGCAACTGTTCAAATAATTCACGGTAATGCCCTTTGCGGCCCTTTACAACCGGAGCAAGTAATTGAATTTTCTTTCCATCATATTTTTTGGCAAGCAAGTCAATAATTTGTTGCTCGGAAAACCGTATCATTTGTTCCCCTGTTACATACGAATATGCAACTCCAATTCTTGCAAATAATAACCGCAGGAAATCATATATCTCGGTAATTGTTCCAACTGTGGAGCGCGGGTTACGGCCGACCGTTTTTTGTTCAATGGAAATAACAGGGCTTAAGCCTTCAATTTTATCTACATCGGGACGTTCCATACTGCCCAAGAATTGGCGGGCATAGGCAGATAACGTTTCAATATAGCGGCGTTGCCCTTCGGCATAAATAGTATCGAATGCGAGCGAAGATTTGCCGCTGCCGCTAAGTCCGGTAATTACAACCAGCTTGTTTCGGGGAATAGTAATATTGATGTTTTTAAGGTTGTGTTCGCGTGCGCCAACAATCTCGATAAACTCTTCGTCAATAATATCTTCGGTGGTCGGTTTCATAAAATCGCTTCAGGTCAGATTCTGAAGTGTGCAAAGGTAGCTTAATTTGACAACAAATCCTGTTAAATAACCTTATAAAGGTATATATTAAAAGGGGCTTCGCTGTTGATGAACTCCTTTTGAAAAACTATTTTATCGGACGTAAACTTCTTAACAGGGTAAATGGAAAATATATACCGGCAACCCATAGCTTTCAATGCATCATAATTCAAATCGAGGTTATTTATTTCCGTTATTTTATTTCCAAGAACTTTAGCATCATACTCCTCCGCCGAAAAAGTGAAACAAACATTCGGTCCGCCTCTCGGACTGCTGAAAAAAGTAGTGAGGCCTTTGCTTTTATTCAATTCTCCCTGCACTATTTTTATAAACTGCTCGCGGTATTGCATTGGTATCAGGTATTGATAACTGTCGAGCGTAAAAAAGCCGTTGTATTGCGCAACAGATGGCAACAGCCCCACATCACATACCCGGTAACTATCCTGCGGTTTCCCGATATAGGTATTGATTTCTTTAAAAAGCTTTTCCGAGAAAAACTGGTGATAGCTCAGTTTGCCCGAATCGGAGCCTTCGGAATGGTCGAATGAATAATTCATTTTCAATGTTGAAAAGAGGATAACCGGAACAATCAGGTATTTGAGCCACTTGAATTTCTGGTCGGCCAAAGCCAATGAAGCTGCAAACAAACTATACACAATAAAAGGTAAAAAGAAATTGACCCGCTTAAAACTGAACGTACTGAAAAATGGATATTTATCATACAGGAATTGCAATTGGTACAAATCCCAAACAGCTACAACAAAGCTTACCAGGAAAGCAAGCACGAATAATTTTAACGGCAATAAAATTTTTGGTTTATATATTAAATAGCAAATAATTATCAGGGCCATAGATATTCCCACTAAATAAACCGGATAATTTGCTGAACTGATAATGCCATTTCCAAGCACAATAAGGGTTGCCACAAAAACGCCTTTATAGTTTAACGAAGTTACAAAATGCTCTACCAGCCTGTGCGGAATTATTTTGTGAAACAGAAAAGTGTATAGTATCTGGTATTCAGAAATAATAACACATATACATAGGAAACTTATAGCCCAAAACAGTTTCCAGTTCCATTTTCTGTGCTGAATTAAATTATAGAGGAAAAATAATACGGCTCCCACTATAATCATAGGGAACATGCTGTAGAAACTATAAAACGCATATAGAAGTAGCGCCAGATAATGTTTTAGTTTTCCTTCGCCACGCTGAATATAAAGCAGCGCATTAACCACCAGTGGAACACCCAACACAGAAATACCCGCGATGCAGTAAACAGGCAAAATACAAAACGCAAGTGCTGTCAATAATGCTAACGGTTTTTGCTCATTTTGCTTCAGCACATGGTTGCGCAGAAAAACAAACATACCTGCAAAACCAATGATATGAATAATAAGAAAATTAATCAGGAATCCATAAAAATCCGGGAAGAAAAAAATAATCCATTGAAATATATTCAAGCCTGATGGCAGGCAGGCGCGAGGCAGGCCATTCATAATATTGTTGACAGGCGTCATGGGGTCGAGCGCAAAAATGGTATGGCTTTTTGCAAGAACTATTCTATAAACGAAATCACCATCGAGGCAATCATTGGCACGAACTACTGCATTTTCGCCAAGGCATACCAACGGATAAAAATAATAGCCGAGCGTTACTAAAACAATAGCGACGGCCACATACATTTCCAGTTTGTAACTTCTGCCTGCGCTATTGTATTCCATTAAAGTATAATTTACCGATACTATTACTTATTATCTTTAAATAGTATTATTTCATCATCCGTTTTTATAGATGCGCTATCGCTAAGAGAATTCCACGAACGTAACTGTGCAGGCGTTACGTCATATTTTTTAGCAATTTCTTCTATGGTTTCATGCCCTTTAACAAAATGAATGATAATTTTTGAACCGCAAAAACTTTGCACTTTCGATGAAGTATCAATCAAGCATTGATTAGGCCTTACGGTATCATTATAATCTATATTTTCTCCCAAATCTACAAACACTGCATCGCGCTTAGGCAACGAAATAGTGTAAATCTCATTATGCGGATTGGGTAGTTTGGAAGATACCAGCCAAGGGTTCAGCATTTTCAGGATATGGTAATTAACATGGAGGCTGAGCGCATATTCGGCCAGGTTATCTATGGAAGAATCCATATCCATCTGAATAATCGGAATAGGCGGATATAATTCGGAATGCTTGAGAAAGAAACCGAATTTCTCCGGATTCGATTGTATTTCCTTTAATGCAAGAATACGGTACACATACCTCGCGGTTTCATTATTCAGGCCCAAATCGTAGTAATTATCCTGTTGCTGAAATTCCATCGATTTTGCCACGCCGCCCATTCCCATATTGTATGATGCGGCCACCAATGTCCAGTTGTGAAAATGCTTGTATGCTTCCTTAAAATATCGACATGCCGCTTCTGTGCTTTTTTCCAGATTATACCGTTCGTCCACGTCTTTATTTATTTCCAATCCGTTCGCTTCGCCGGTAGTTTTCAATATTTGCCAAAATCCTGCCGCTCCTGCTCCGGAAGTCTTATAGCTAAAGCCGCTCTCGGCCATAGCCAGGTATTTAAAATCATCCGGAACGCCATTCTTTTTCAGGATTTTTTCAATCTCCGGAAAATAACGGTTGGCGCGCTTTAAACATAAAAGTGTTTGCGATTGCCAATACGTATTCACAAGCATTTCCTGTTCAAGATTTTCACGCACGCCGAAATGCTTCATTGGAACAGACTCCCCGCAAAAACTCATCGAATCGGGCAACGGTACTTCCAGCACTTTATAATTCTGGTTAAAATTTGTACCCTCATTCATGCTGCTGGTCGAAAAGTTAAGAAACTCGAGCATCAATGCGAGCAAGACAAACAGAATAACCCCGGGTAAAATATTTTTAATTCTTCTTAACATTTGGCGTTGCCTAAATTAAACGTTGGTTTGTCCCGGCTTTTTCATCCTGGTAATTATAAAAAACGCCACCAGCGATAAAACAAAAAACAAAATCATGATAATGGAATACAGCGTGGACCACTCCAGTAAATATTTATTCATAATAACCACACATGCCAGGCAAATGCCTGTATAAATAATATAAAGGATGGCGATTTGAGCCTCTTTCAATCCGAGATAAAACAAATGATGCGTGGTGTGGTCTTTTCCACCCCTGAATGGTGAATTCCCTTTTAATATTCGGTTGAAGAAAACAACTGTAGTGTCGATAATGGGAAGTGCAAAAGTAAGTATGGCGGAAATGATGCGCTTTTCGGCAGGCAATTCGATTTTAGATGATGTTCCGTTCCAAAGGAAATAAATACTCAACGCAGCCATAAATAAACCAAGAAATTGGGTGCCGGTATCGCCCATAAACATTTTGGAGGGGTGCCAGTTGAAAAACAGGAATGCCAAAATGCTGGAGGAAGTGCCAAGCATAAGAATGAAAAATATAGTTGTAAGCGATTTTTCAATCAGTATTAAAGAAATCATAGTGGAAAGGGCGCCCAGCACCACAATAGATGCAATGGCATCCATATTATCGAGCAGGTTTATGGCATTCATCAGGCCGACCACCCATAGCATGGTTACAATGTAATTGAGATAGATATTGGAAAACACTTGTATGTAAATGCCCGAATAAATTAAAATGAACCCGCAGAAAACCTGGGTCGAAAATTTGAGAATGGGGTTTGTATTATACGCATCATCAGCAAGCCCCATAAGGAAAGCTATTGTACATGCAGCAAGCAATCCTAAAATTTCGGCATGCATAAGAAATTGTGAGGAGCCGAAAAAAAGCGAATACGTAATAAGCGACAAAAGGAAAGTGATATAAAAAGTAATACCGCCCAGCGCAGGCTTCTGCACATCACTCCAGCGAATGGTATCTTCGCTTTTGCGCACCCCCATTGTTTTTGAAAAACGCAAAAACAATCCGTTCATCAGTATGGAAAGCACAAATACCAACGTGAAATAAGTAAAGTAAAATAAAGGCAGGTTGGACATTTTATCTTAATATACTAATTAAAACTGGCTTGCAAAGTTCATCAATTTTTTCCCGTTTTGGTCTTTTTCCGAAAGTACAGGGTCGCTGATATTCCAGGGTATGGCTATTTCCGGGTCGTTCCATATGATGGATTCTTCCGAAGCCTTATTATAGAAGTCGGAGCATTTATATAGCAACATGGTATCGTCTTCCAAGGTTAAAAACCCGTGAGCAAATCCTTTGGGAACATAGAATATGGTTTTGTTTGCGGCGCTTAATTCCACGCCAAAATATTTGCCGTAGGTAGGTGATGATTTGCGAATATCGACCGCCACATCCCATATAGAACCCTGTATAACACGCAGCAGCTTTGCCTGCGCGTGTGGAGGGTTTTGAAAATGCAATCCGCGTATCACTCCTTTTTGCGAGAAGGATTGGTTATCCTGAACAAATTCTTCCCCCACTCCAATTTCTGCAAATGCTTTTTTATTGTAGGGTTCATAAAAATAGCCTCTTGCATCATTGAAAACGGTGGGTTGTATCACTAACAGACCTTCGATAAAGGTTTTTGTAACCTGCATATTTTTTATGTTTCGTAATAATTTCCATGGCCATAGGTATATCCGTATCCATAGCCATAGTAACCATATTTATAATAACTGTAACCGTATTTCTGCCGTTTGAAATCGACTCCGTTTAAAATAATGGACAGTTTATGAAATTGGTTTTCATAATACAACCTGTCCACAAAATATATGAACTCGCGCTTGGAATAATCCACCCGCATCAGGTAGATTGGGTAATCGGCCCGCTGCAACATGGCAATTCCATCGGTAACCAAGCCTACCGGCGGATTATCTACAATAATAATATCATACAGCGCCTTCAGCTTATTCAGTATATCATCCATGGCCGGGCTGATAACAAGTTCGGAAGGATTGGGCGGAATAGGCCCTGCCGTAATAATATCGAGATTGTCGTTTTCCGTTTTCTGAATTACATCTTCCACTTTGTATTTGCCGATAAGCAGGGTGCTCATTCCTTTTGAATTATCGAGCCCGAAGGCGGTATGTATCCGCGGCCTACGCATATCCAAATCAAGCACAATTACCTTTTTGCCCGAATAGGCTATTATACCGCCGAGGTTCACGCAGACAAATGTTTTTCCTTCACCCGAAATAGTGGATGTGATGGATATAACCTTGGCTTCGGTTTCGTTGGCAATAAACTGCAAATTGGTACGTATGGACCGGAATGATTCCGCAAGGATAGATTTGGGATTGTGGTTAACAATAATCTGCGAAGCCGGAATTTCCTTGGTATATTTGGGTATTATGCCTAATATAGTAACGGGGCTGTCTGATAGTTTTTCAATTTCCATTACCGATGTAATGTTATTGTAAAACATATAAATAACCACCAAGATTAATACACATATTATAAGCGCTATTAATAATGCAATGCCAAGTGTAACCGATTTTTTGGGAGATACCGGAACCCATGCCGGAATGGCGTTTTCAAGTATATCGCTTTCGGCCACATAGCCTGCTTTCGAAATGGCGTACTCCGCTTTCTTTTCAAGCAACAGGTCATAATATTTCTCATCGATGCTTGCCTGCCTTTGTAATCTTAAATTTTCAAGGTTGGTAGTTTCGGTAGGGCTAAGCAGCCTTGCTTGTATTTCATCCCGTTCGGCAACCAATGCTTTTTTAGCTGCTTCCATTTTTTCCTTTAACAAACCTATAGACTGGAATATTATCATTTTCTGCCCTTTGATAAGGCTATCCAGTTCCTGCATTTTCACATTGGCATCTGTTGCGTCAAAGGCTGCTTTCTGACGTTCAGCCAAGTATTCGCGCAAAATGTTTATGTTGTCTTTCACGCTGCCGCTTTCATCCACCATATCCAATTGCATAAGCAGATAAGATGGGTCCATATTTTGGGCATCATTAACTTTCAGCGCCATATCGTTCAGCAAGCGCTGGTCGATATTAAGCTGCGAAATTTTTTCGTCCAGTGTTTGCAAAAACCCGCCATTGGCATTCAATAATTCAGAAGAAAGACTGGCGCCTGCTCCATGCTTTTTTATAGTATCGCCCATACTTATTTCCGTCTCCCGAATGTGGTTGTATATAGTATCCAGCTGGCTATTTACAAAGTTCAGGATATGTTCGTCGCTTTCGCTTCTTTTCTGAACCATTTCGTTGATGTACAATTTGCCTATTGCGTTCACAATATCCGAAGCCTTGTTATCGTCTTCGTCGCGGCAGGATATTTGAATGGTTTTAGCTTCAGAATTTAATATTTTTACATTCACCTGCTTTACATAATATTTCGACAAATCGTTATAATCGTTTATAAGAAAGTAGTCGGCATCCTTTTTCAGGTTTTTAACAGACTTGGTTACCTCAGAGGCCAAAAGGACCTTAATATTTATTTTTCCATATGGTGTTTCACACCATTGGCCGCATGTAAAACTGTACGAATTTTTAGGGCCTTTGCCTACCGCAAAAGTTAGCTTTCCGCCGGAAAGACTGGTAAAATAAACATATATTGGCACCCTGACCAACCTGAACATGGCTGTGCTGTCAACCAGCGCCTCGTATGGAGAAGACATGTACTTTTCATTATTTTTAAAGGTGCCTTCGGTATAATAAGAGATTGACATGGGAAGGTAACGAAGTACTTTTTCCATGAATATTCTCGACTTCATCAGCTCCACCGCTTCAGCTACTTCATCATCATTCGACTGGTATAAATTGGCTGCCGGGTTATTCAATACTTTATTAGCTGTGTTCTGAGAACCTATCTGCACCAGGCAGTTTTCTTCATATACACGCTGGGCATAGCGAAGATATAATACTGCAATGGCCAAAATAAACAAGGATATTCCGGCCAGTAATTTCCATCTTTTTTGAGATATAAGTACAAAAAGAGAAAGGTCAAATTCTTCGTTTAATAACGAAATCCTGTTACCCCTTTTTTTCCGAACAGGGGTAGAAGATATATTTTCATTTTCTCCGGCTGGCATCGCTTACAGCTTTACGGACTTAAGTAAAACAATGGTAAGAAGAATGCTGCTTATGCCGCTAAGTATTGGTGTAACCCTCTCCAGCAAAACAAGCGTGGGCCTTCTTTGTGGTGTTACATAAATAATATCGTTGGCCTGTAAAATGGTATTCCCCTGTTTTATCCCATCAATCGTATTTAAATCAATCAGGTATACCTGTGGCTTGGCAGGGTCGCCCCTGATAAGTTTAATTTGCTTTGCTTTCCCGCTCTCGGTAAGCCCGCCGGCCAATGCTAAAGCTTCTATAAGGGTGGTATTATTGTTTACCAGTGGTATTACCTTGGCTGTTCCCGGGTCACCCGGAAAAACGATTACCCTTCGGTTGGATATGTTGAGCAGAATATACGGATGTATATAATAAGTGGCATATTTTTTTTCCAGCATTTCGGTAGCCTCATGAATAGTTAATCCGGCTACCTGGGTTTTCTTTATTACCGGTAAATCTACCGTCCCATCGGTTTCCACCAAATAATCTATACTGGTAGTAACCGCTGCGGCAGCATTACTGGACGAACCGCCCGAGCCTCCGCTGGAACCGGCATTACTGGTATTGGTAAGGTCGACAATATGAAAACCGTCTTGAGAAAACAGCCTCATATTAAGAAAGTCATTGGATGAAATTTTATAGTTGGCAGCCGTGGTAGAGTCAATAAGTTTATCGAAATGGTAATCCCTTGGGGTTTTCAGCATGTAACTAGGGTATAACGCATTACAACCTGCCAATGCAGCAAGAACAAATAGGTAAAGTATTTTCCGCATATTAATTGATTATTCTCTGAATGAGAAACGCAAAGGTATTAATTTTCAATTTTCCATAGGCCTTTATCTTGCAGAAGTTTTTTATAAAGGCTGCCTACATTGTCGGCCAATGTAACATAACTGAAATTTTTACTTACAAATTCTTTACCTTTTTTAGATAGATTATTCCTTAGCTCGCTACTATTCAATAGCTTATATAAATTCTCGGAAAAAAGGGCGATATCGTTTACGGGTGAAAGAAGGGCTGTTTCATTGGGAATGACCACATTCTCTATTCCCCCTGCAAGGGTGGAAATTACAGGTTTGCCGGCTGCCTGCGCTTCTATGAGGCTCACAGGCGTCCCTTCATTCAGTGACGAAAGGGCAATAATATCGAGCCCTGCCAGAGCTGTATCAGTATCTGTTATCCAGGAAGTAAAAATAACACTGGCATTGGGATTGGGTTTTTCAATGGTTGAATAGGAAAGACCACTTTTTATACATTGATTTACAAGAGTTTCTTTTAATTCTCCATCGCCAATTATAAATGCTTTTACAGGGTTTTCAGTTCTTTCTTTTGCATTTTTAAAAGCATCCAGAAAAAGTGCATGATTTTTAATAGGTACCAACCTCCCCATAATTCCAACAGCTACTGTATTATTGTCCAACCCATGCCGGTTTCGGAATATGCGCCTCTTTTCTTCTGTATTCGTCCAAAACCGTTCTAAATCAAATCCTAACGGAATTATATGAAACTTTTCGGCAGGTGCTATCTTATGAATTTCCGTAAGTTCCATTTTCTGCTTTTCGCTAAGGGCTATAAGCGCAGCGCTTTTTGAAGCCAGGTATCTTTCAATGTTTTTATAAACTGTAGTTTGAATATTATCGAAATAAGAATGGAAAACATGCCCATGGAAAGTGTGCACAATTATGGGCACTTTGCAGGAAACAGCCGCCATACGGCCCAGAAACCCCGCTTTAGATGCATGTGTATGAACTATATGGGGCTTAAACTCACTTATTATTTTCCGTATATTATTATAGGCAAAAATATCGTTGGCCGGATTTATGGACCTTTTCATATTTTTAATAATCAGGGGCTTTATACCATATTCCAACGGAATATGTTCCGAACTTGCTTCCGATTCGTCTTTCACACCTCCCGCCAGCATAGTTTCATATTCGGGTGAAAGGAACTTTGAAAGGTAGGTTACATTAAAAGTCGGCCCGCCTAAATTAAATCTGTTAATGAGCCTGAAGACTCTGTAGGTTTTTTCCTTTTGCAATTTATTCTATGTTTCTTTTATACCAGTGCTGAAAAGCTATAAGCCCCCATATCTGCGCCACCACATCTTGCGGGTTGGATGATTGCAGTTGTTTTTTCAGAATCCTTATCTGCTTCACATCAAATATACCCTGGTTTATTATGTAGTCATCATCCAGCCATAGTGATTCGATAGTGCCTTTCAACTCCGTTTTAAACCATTTCAGCAAAGGTACTTCAAAACCTTGTTTTTTTCTCGTTACAACTTCCTGCGGCAGTAAATGCGATACGGCATCACGCAATATTCTTTTTTGGGTGCTTCCGCCTATTTTATATTCGAAAGGCAGCGAAAATAAAAACTCCACCAGCCTGTAATCCAGAAAAGGCACGCGGACTTCCAAACTGTTAGCCATGCTCATCAGGTCGGTTTTCACCAACATATCGTTTTGCAATACCAACTTCACATCCGTATAAAAAAGCGAATTGAAATTTTTATCGAGTGTGGAAAGATGCGAATTCTTAATTTCAGAAAACAAATGGCCCAGATTTCCACTTTTTACATTCAGTAAACTTATAGCTTTATCTGCATTGGCAATAGATGCCCATTTCCAATAACGGTCACCGTTATTTAATTTCGCCCCATCGGCAAACCGGATTACTTGCCTGATTTTATTTCCGTAAAGGGTATTTCTTGAATAGGGCAGTAATTTCAAAAAGGGTGCCGCTAAATTAGACAGGGTTTTAAGATTCGGATTGTTCCTCAGTTTATATTCGGCCAAATGTTTGTTATACCCGCCCATAAGCTCATCGCTCCCATCGCCCGACAAACATACCTTCACATGCCGTCTGGCTTTTTGGCACAGAATATACATAGGTATGGAGGAAGAATCGCCAAAAGGTTCGCCCAACGTATCTAATATATTATATAGTTCTTTGAAAAGGTCACTGTTATCGAGCCGGAAGGTGTGATGGTCAGTACCCAGCTTTTTGGCCACCATTTCGGCATACTGAGTTTCATCGAACATAGGTTCTTCCTTGTACCCTATCGAAAAAGACATGATATTTTTTTTGTGAAGGGCAGCCACGGCCGTTACCGCTGAAGAATCGAGCCCGCCGCTTAAAAAGGTACCTACAGGAACATCTGCCAGTAAACGCTTTTGCACAGAATCTTCAAACAAGTTGTAAAATTTTTTTACCGCATCACCATAGGTAATGCTTTTGTCTTCACATCCTTCAAAATAAGGCTCTTTGCAAAAGGGAGCGAAGGTTAGTTTACGGTCATTGTATGTAATTTTGGCACATTGCCCCACCGGGAATTTCTTCACGCCTTCGAGCATGGTATTGGGCGCCGGAATATAATTCAGCTGTAAATATTCGATGAGCGATACGCTGTCAATTTTCCGCTGAAACGGGTATTGCAACAAGGCTTTCATTTCAGAAGCGAATATGAAACGGTTACCGTCCCAAAAATAAAAAAGCGGTTTTATTCCAAAACGGTCGCGGGCCAGGAATAGGGATTTTTGAAGTTTATCATAAATGGCAAATGCAAAAAACCCATTCACTCTCTCTAAAAAACGGGCGCCTTCATGAATATACAATTGCAATAAAACCTCCGTATCGCCACTAGTTTGGAACGCCACCCCTTTTTGCATAAGCTCCTGGCGGAGTTCCTTAAAATTAAAAACCTCACCATTGTACACAATAACATATCGCCCATCGGTGCTATAAAATGGTTGGTCGGAAGCATTACTTGTATCAATAATAGACAGGCGGGTATGCCCCAAAAGAGCATTGAAATCTGCAAAAGAACCGCTATTGTCGGGGCCGCGGTGCTGCAGTGAGATGGTTGCTGATTTTATGGCACTGAAATACTTTGCCGCTTCTTCAGAACTTGTTATTATTCCGGTTATTCCGCACACTAAGCTATATACATTAGGGGTCTGGGTCGGTTCTTTAATTAATTAGGCAAACTACTAACTTACCTATTGAAAGGATATGATATACATCATATAAAATGGCCTCTGCCTCCCAATAAATTCATTACTCTGCAAATGTAGTTCTTTACCGACTAATAAGAATAAAGATAATTTTGCATTTTATAATTTACTGAATGCATAACACGAACGATATTTTAATTACCTCCTGGATAAATGTTCCGGATAATTCCGATTTCCCCATTTATAATTTGCCGTTGGGAATTATTAAACATAAAAATGGCAGGGCTTCCGCAGCTACCGCCATCGGCGAATATGTAATAGACCTTTCCGCTTTGCAGGGGTTGGGGTTTTTTTCCGAAATTTCATTGCCCAATGGTATTTTCGATAAAGATTCCCTCAACGAATTTATTGCGCTGGGGAAACCTGTTTGGCACTCTGTTCGCAAGCAGATTAAATCCTTATTAAAAAGTGACAACGGAAAACTGCGGGATGATAAGGAGGCCGTTTCAAAATGTTTGTTCAACATAAATGAAGTGGAGTTGTTAATGCCTGTAAAGGTCGGCGATTATACCGATTTTTACTCCAGCAAAGAACATGCCACCAATGTAGGTTCTATGTTCCGCGACCCTAAAAATGCATTGTTGCCAAATTGGCTCCATTTGCCGGTGGCTTATCACGGGCGCTCTTCCTCCATAATGGTATCGGGCAAAAATTTTCATCGTCCTAAAGGCCAGGTAGCTCCTCCGGGGTCTGATATACCTGCCTTCTACCCTTCAAAGGCTATGGATTTTGAATTGGAAATGGCTTTTATTATCGGTAAACAAACTGAATCAGGGCAATCCGTTTCTAATAAAGAAGCCGATGACTATATTTTTGGAATGACCTTGTTTAATGACTGGTCGGCCCGCGATATTCAGCGTTGGGAATATGTTCCGCTTGGCCCGTTTTTAGCTAAAAATTTTGCCTCCACCACTTCCCCCTGGATAGTTACTCTGGAAGCCCTTGAACCATTCCGTACTCAAGCACCTCCGCAGGAACCGGAAGTATTACCCTATTTAAAACGTGCTGATGAAAATACAGCCATAGATATAACCCTTGAGGTATGGCTGCAAGCAGAGAATACGGATGCCGTTAAAATATGCACATCTAACTATAAGCACCTTTATTGGACCATGGAGCAACAACTGGCCCACCACACTATAAATGGTTGTAATATCAATGTTGGCGATTTAATGGCATCCGGAACAATCAGCGGGCCAACACCCGATTCATTCGGCTCCATGCTTGAATTGACATGGAACGGCTCCAAACCCATAACGCTGCCCAACGGACAAGAACGAAAGTTTTTGCAGGATGGTGATACTATTATTGTAAAAGGATATTGCCAAAAAGGCAATTTGAGAATCGGGTTTGGCGAAGCGAAGGCAAAACTGCTTCCGGCTTTATAATTTATTTTACAACCCGATTTTGTTCTACGGAATTATTTTCGATTATAGTAAAGTATTGGCTTTAAATATACTTTATTGGCTGTTTTTTATGAATTAATTGTTAAATTTATTGTTTTTATGTTATTGATAATCAAAGAACAGTAAATTTAATACTGACTTAAATCATGTTTTTCGGTTTTATCGGTGATTTTTTTGTATTTTTGTGATGTTATTATCACATAATTCATTTATTTTCATGTTTTCAAAAGTTCCGGAAAAATTTATTCGCGCATCCAATCTGCTAATCTTTGTTACTATTCTTAAAATAGTGAATATTGTAATTCTTGACATTGTTCCCGCCGGAACAACATCTTTAAAAATGATTGGCATTATTGCCCTTTTTATTGTTTGTTCGTTTGTTTTGCGCAGAGGGTATAAATGGTTTATTTATCTGATGCCTTTGATAATGCTATTCCCATGGGTACTTTTGCAAACAAACATTGTTCATGTTTTCGCTAAGAACCCATTGGCCGGAATTGTAACCGGTGCACAATTTCTTTTACAGGTAGTTATCATGGAAATACTGCTAAGCCCCTCTCGCTCAACCGAGCAAGGTAAACACAGAGCTTCAACAGCAGCTCGTGCTTAAAGTTTGTACCTGGCCAATCTGTCATTTTCCTATCTTCGCAGCCCTTTACCAAAAAATCTGTCATTTCAGGATGCCAAGTTGTCTTGAAAAAAGTTTGGCACGAGATTTGATTAGAGGTTTATCAGAAAGCAATTAAATACCTAACCTTAAATTTAAAATAAAACCATGGCAAAAAAAGTAAATTTTGTACCTCAGGGCGACCGTGTACTCGTGGAAGTAGCTGAGGCTGAAGAAAAAACAGCAGGAGGAATTATCATTCCGGATTCTGCAAAGGAAAAACCCCAAAAGGGAGTCGTAGTAGCAGTAGGCGCCGGCAAAAAGAAAGATGAACCTATGACCGTAAAAGTAGGTGACAAGGTTCTGTATGGAAAATATTCCGGTACCGAAATTACCATTGAAGGTAAAGAGTACCAAATCATGCGCCAGGATGACTTGCTTGGTTACTTCGACTAATAGTAAATTGTAAATGCTAAATTGTAAATGAAATTCATTTGCTCTTTGTATTTATAAGTTCTTAAACATTAACAATTGACAATTAACAATTTAAAATTTTAAAAAAACATGGCTAAAGACATAATTTTTGACCTGAAAGCCCGCGATGCAATTAAGAAAGGAGCAGACGCTCTTGCTGATGCGGTAAAAGTAACCTTAGGCCCTAAGGGTCGTAATGTTATTATCGACAAAAAATTCGGTTCACCTATCATCACTAAAGATGGTGTTACCGTTGCAAAAGAAATTGAACTTTCTGACCCGGTTCAGAATATGGGGGCGCAAATTTTGAAAGAAGTTGCTTCCAAAACTGCTGACATTGCAGGCGATGGAACTACTACCGCTACCGTTTTGGCACAAGCTATTTTAACGGCAGGTTTAAAAAACGTAACCGCAGGCGCTAACCCAATGGATTTGAAAAGAGGTATCGACAAAGCTGTTGAAGCTATTGTTGCCGACCTTAAGAAACAGTCCAAATCAGTTGGTGACGATAACAGTAAGATTGAACAGGTTGCCACCATTTCTGCCAATAATGACAATTCTATCGGAAAACTTATTGCCAATGCAATGGCAAAAGTGAAGAAAGAAGGTGTTATAACAGTTGAGGAAGCCCGTGGAACTGAAACCACCGTTGAAATTGTGGAAGGTATGCAATTCGACAGGGGATATATTTCTCCTTACTTTGTTACCAATGCAGAAAAGATGGAAGCCGTTCTGGAAAACCCATACATTCTGATTTATGAAAAGAAGCTTTCCAACATGAAAGAACTTCTCCCTGTGCTTGAAAAATCAGTACAAACCGGCCGTCCGCTTTTAATTATTGCTGAAGATATCGACGGAGAAGCTTTGGCTACCCTTGTGGTGAATAAAATCCGCGGTTCATTGAAGATTGCTGCTGTTAAGGCTCCCGGCTTTGGCGATAGAAGGAAATCGATGCTGGAAGATATCGCTATATTAACCAAAGGTGTATTTATTTCGGAAGAAGGCGGATACAAATTGGAAAATGCTGACCTTTCTTACCTCGGCAGCGCTGAAAAAATCACCATTGACAAGGACAATACAACCATTGTTGGCGGTGCAGGCAAAAAGGCTGATATTACAGCCCGTGTAAACCAAATTAAAGCACAAATCGAAAATACCACATCCGACTACGACAAAGAAAAACTGCAGGAACGTTTGGCTAAATTAGCCGGAGGTGTTGCCGTATTATATGTTGGCGCAGCTACCGAAGTGGAAATGAAAGAAAAGAAAGACCGCGTTGATGATGCTTTGCATGCAACCCGTGCAGCAGTGGAAGAAGGTATTGTTGCAGGTGGAGGCGTAGCTTATATCCGCGCTGTTGAATCTATCGAAAAGCTGAAAGGCAGCAACGATGATGAAAACACCGGTATTGCTATCATTCGCCGTGCACTGGAAGAACCGCTTCGCCAGATTGTAGCCAATTCCGGTTCTATGGATGGAGCTGTAGTTTGCCAAAAAGTGAAAGAAGGCAAAGGCGATTTCGGATTTAATGCACGCACCGAAAAGTATGAGAACCTGATTGCCGCAGGTGTAATCGACCCTACCAAGGTTACCCGCGTAGCGCTTGAGAATGCGGCATCTATTGCAGGCATGATTCTTACTACCGAATGTGTATTGGCAGAAGAAAAAGAAAAGGATAAGCCAGCTATGCCACCAATGGGCGGCATGGGCGGTGATATGATGTAATTTCTTCATTACTCGTATAAAAAGCCTCCGAAAATTCGGAGGCTTTTTTATTTATGGATATGTTGACATTTTACTGCCATTATTCAAGATAATAAATTCCATTTTGAAATCATTATTAATTTTTGTGAATTAATTTCTTCAAATTCAAAATATCTATTAGCTTTGTCCTTCATTAATAACTAATTTACTATTCACATGAAAACAAAAACTTTATTTTTAACTTTATTTGCGGGAGCATTTTTGTGTTTCAGCAACGCATCCTATGCGCAGTATCATACCAGTGGCAATAGCTACAGCAGCAGCGGTGCAGCCAATAGCGGTGTTGGAGACGGTGCATTTGCCGAAGGCGACAAGTTTACAGATATTGGAGTAGGATTTGTAGGAAGCACGGAAGGAGATGCTGTAGGTTCAGGCTATAGTTCAAGTGTTGGCCCTGCTATTGAAATTAAAGGAGAAAAAGCAGTATCTGACCATATTGGTATTGGGTTTGGTTTTTCATACCAAGGTGCAAGTGCAACAGATACCTATACTACGCAAGATGTAGTTTACAATCCGAATACATATCAATATACCATTGAAAATTTTACTGAAACCGACAAAGCTTCCGTTTCATTAATGCAATTTAATCTTCGAGGAGCATACCACCTTGCTTCTACCGATAAGCTGGACCCTTATGCAGGTATCGGATTAGGTTATTGCGATTTATTCGGAACTACAACTTCTACCTCCACCGACCCTAACTTTGAAGGCAGTTCAGGAACATTCGGAACCGCAGGCCTTGAATATGGCTTATTTGTGGGTGCACGTTATTTTTTCAGCGACCACGTTGGAGCCTGGTTCGAAGTACAGTATTTCCGTTGCACCGTTTCTAACGATGGATATTCAGCCAGTTTTGTATCGTCAAACTATCTGAATTTAGGTATCAGCTTTAAGTTTTAAGTATTTAAGTATTTTAAACAGAAAAACCCGGCAATATGCCGGGTTTTTCTGTTTATGTGACCATGCTCACCAAACCTCAGTTTACCAGCTCCACTTTCATACAATATATGAACAAAAGAGTATTAATAAGATTCTTTTATCTTTATCTTTTACCTTTACAATTGTACTTATTTTTGCCTCATTAATAACCAAACACAACATCATGAAAAAATTATCTATTCTTGTTGCAGTTGCAGGACTCTGCTTTGCAAATTTAAACACACAAGCGCAAGGGCTTTATGCCGGATTGGGCGTAGGATACGGATTCCCTTCATGCGTTCAGGCCAATCCATATCCTGCTTCAAGCACCACCCTGGGTACCAGTAGTGGGAGTAGTGGGACTGTTACTGGCAGTTCATATTCAGGCGGCTCAGGTGTAAGCGTGGGAGTGCATATCGGCTATATGCTGAACAAAAATGTTGGGATTGAACTCGGTATTGCCGATAAGTTCACTAACAGTATTGCCACGACCCAAACACAAGCATATCAAGCAGATACACTTGGAGGAGCATCAGCAGGATCAGGCACAGGTACAACTACCATAAAAGCGGGTTTATTTAGCTTAACTCCATCACTTCGCATAATGGCTGGAGATGATGGCGATAAAATGCGCCCTTATATGGTTACGGGCCTTGTGATAGGATTCCCCACTTATGTAGTAGATAACACAATGTCCGGAACTGAAGATTTTGGTTCTAACGTAGGCATTCTTTCTCAAACATCTACCGATACTTATAGCGGTGGCATGATTATCGGATTTCACGGAGCATTAGGTATCATGTATTCCCTGTCCGATAAAATTGGAATTTTTGGGGAAGTTGCATGTAACCTTCAAAATTGGTCCCCGGGCAAAGACATATATACCTCTACAGAAACAGAAACTGGTCTCGGCGGTACTCTTACTGATAATACCACCACCACTACTACATATGGCAGTTCCATTTCAACTAATACTAATGCTAAAAACGGTACCGAAGTCTTTAACGGTACAGCCAGTACGTTTAATTATAATGGCGGCAACGGAACAAGTTCAGAAACCATTACCACTACGGCTACCACAGAGAATGTATCTGAAACCAATAGCCGCAATGCCAATAATACCTATTTGCCTTTTAGTTCATGGGGTATTACCATCGGTGTTCATTTTAATTTCGGCGGCGGCAGCAGTGCTAAGTAACAATAAGCTCTTGTAACATTTTATATAAAAGCTCCCGGCAATAAATATCGGGGGCTTTTTTATTTATATGTATCTTCATCCTCTTAAAGTTTTAAAAACAGAGCTTGAAAATTCTTGTAATTCAAACGGCGTTTATTGGCGATGTTGTACTTGCAACACCGGTAATCGAGAAGTTGCATCAGCATTACCCCGAGGCAACGATTGATTTCCTGCTCCGCAAGGGCAATGAATCGCTTTTTACAGGCCACCCGTTTTTAAATAAGCTGCTTGTTTGGGATAAAAAAACAAATAAAAACAGCAACCTTTTAAATATTATCGGAGAGGTTAGACGCACAAGATATGATATGGTGATTAATTTGCAACGGTTTGCCAGTTCGGGATTAATTACATTTTTATCGGGTGCCAAAGAAAAAATCGGGTTCGATAAAAACCCATTTTCATTTTGCTATACGAAAAAAATAAAGCATATAATTGGAAACGGAAAACATGAAGTGGAACGGAACCTTGAACTGATAATTTCTTTTACTGATACAACATTAGTAAAACCCCGCCTCTACCCTACTGTAGCTGATTTTGACAGTGTGAAAGAATATAAAAAAGGCATATATATATGTATTGCACCCTCTTCTGTTTGGTTCACCAAGCAATTTCCTGCACACAAATGGGTGGAGTTTTTAAATACACTTTCAGGATATGTCATATACCTCATTGGCGCTCCTTCGGATAAAGACCTATGCAATCGGATTATTGATTCCTCGTCTAATAAAAACATCACAAATCTTGCAGGGAAACTTACTTTCCTTCAATCGGCGGCCCTTATGAAAGATGGTATTATGAATTATTCTAACGATTCAGCCCCATTGCATATAGCATCTTCTATAAATGCCCCGGCAACGGCTGTATTTTGTTCTACGGTTCCTGCATTCGGCTTCGGGCCATTATCCGACAAATCGTTTGTAGTTGAAACAAAAGAAAAACTGGATTGCCGCCCCTGCGGATTGCATGGCTATAAAGCTTGCCCTCAAAAACATTTTAAGTGTGCAGAAACTATACAGGCGGAACAACTGGTGGAAAAGTTGTCTTGAAGATTCACTTCCCGAATAAATGAGATTGCTTCCTTACTCGCAATGACGACTCACCGCTCTGCAGGCCACTTTTACACTCTAACGACATTGCGGGGAACGAAGCAATCTCTTCAGCATCTAAAACTATATTATTTATTCCCCCACCGTTAAATATGGTGCAATTCTATCATATGTACTGTCATCAATGGCTGCCATTTTATGCAGTGCAGCCAATGACTCGAACAACCCATGCTCTTCGCGGTAATTTACGATGGCTTTTGCCAAATAATAGCGTATATAGGGATGATATGCCAGTTGCTTAACGTCGGCAGTATTGATATTTATTTTGTGAAGCAATAAACTATCTGCACGCACTTTAGATATTGTTGAATTAAATATTACACTATCCATTCCCCATACTTCCCTAAGTTGCTTTGTGTTGTAATATCCACCCAGTTTTTTACGGTAGCGCACAATCATTCCGGCACAATAGGAGCTCATATGCGGAATAGTCATCAGAGCATTTGTGTCAGCCGAGTTAATATCCATTTTCAAAGCAGTTGGAGCACTATTCAAGTTACCCGTAAGCGTGTTTACACCTGCATTTTGAATTTCCATTTTAAATGAAGAGAAATCTACTTGCTTAGAACCGAGAGGAAAATAATCTGCAACGAAAAGATAGATTATAAGAATCCCGATAAGTGACAATAACACAAGTATGCCATTTCGTTGCTTCTTATTAAAAGCTATATATTCTTTCCAGGTATCTTTCATCTTTATTAATAATCCTTATTAAGATTCCTCACTTCGTTCGGAATGACAGACAAGAGGAGTTTTTTTAGGAGCTGTGGCG
>CAIWVW010000003.1 GCA_903916255.1 uncultured Bacteroidota bacterium | reverse complement strand
GCAACGGGTGTAATCCCATCATTGGCTTCTTTGGCTTTAGGTTTGCTATCCACACCAAATGCAGAAACCGTATCGAGTTTCCATGCTTTGCAAAGCATTATACTTTGGTCGGCAGAAAGAGAAGTTCCGCCCGATGGCGGAACTTTCTTTGCAGTAGCTTTTGCTGTTTGAGAAAATGCAGGTATTGCAATAAACGTGCAGATTGCAATCAGCGCTGCCTGTTTGGTAATACCCATATTACTTGTCTTCTCTTATATACGCTTTTACGTATTGGTACTTTTCGTATTTGGCGTGGTTTTCGTAATCATCGCCATATGCAGGACCATTTACGCTTGGTTTCAATTCAAACCTTACATTGGTTGCATTTTTAACATCTTTGGCCAACGCCTTTTTAACTGCTTCTGCCCTTGCCATAGCAAGCTTGTCATTGCTGCCAAACTTGGTTGTTGGTACAGTAGATGAACTGGACTCGATAGATACAACAATTTTGGTTCCATCCTTAATAGCATTATTAATATTGGTCATTAAGGTTGGGAAATCAGGGTCGTTGCTTGTTACTTCATCCAAGTTGTAACCAAAGTATTTTACAAAATAAGGCGCTGAGCCAAATTTATCAACTGCAACCGGTGTTGGTGGCGTTGGTGGAGGAACGGGAGCTTTGCCTCCGTTAGAAATAAATGCACGTCCCAGTTTGCAATAAGCACTATCTCCGGGCACCATAATATTATAATTTGAAACCGAGTTCCCACCGGCAGTAATTGTTACTGCATAGTTTACATTGGGTTTTAAAAGAACCAAATATTTACCTGTAGCTGAATTAACAACCGCCGAGGTTGAATTGGTCCCGTCGGAGCAGGTAACTTTTGCATCCGCAGGAATTGCACTTCCATCAGCTGTTTTGTAATAGCCTACCATTACACCAACACATTGAACGGGAAGCGGGTTTTTGAAGGTTACTTCATAAATATCCCTTTCGCCCATGGTGCCTAATCTAACTGTATTGTAGTATCCTCTTTTGCCGTCGGCAGATAAAACAAAGAATTTATCATCATCCGGGGTATTTACAGGGTATCCCAGGTTTTGAGGGTCTCCCCATCCGCCTTGTCCGTCTGCTTTACACATAAAGATATCGTATCCACCCATTGTGTTATGGCCTTTCGAACTAAAGAACAACAAAGAACCGTCATAGGAAACGAAAGGACAATCTTCATCTTCTTTGGTATTGATACCGGTGCCTAAGTTTTGAGGAGAACCCCATGTTCCATCGCTTTGCAGGTCAGAACGATAAAGGTCTAATTTACCTTGTCCTCCTGCTCTGTCGCTGGAGAAGTATAAGGTCTTTCCATCAGGGCTTAAGCAAGCGCTTGGTGTAAAATATTTAGAACCTTTAGAATCAATAACACCTTGCTTGCTCGAATCAATTTTACCGGGTACAGTCCACGTGTTGCCTTTCAATTTGGTTACATAAACTTCTCCATTTCCAACGCCTTCACTTACATACACCATCATTTGTTGTCCGTCAGGTGTAAGAGAAACGGTAGCAGAGTTACCACCTACTACATTTAAAGGCGCTCCGGGGTCGGTTGGCGCAGCCCAAACCTTATTTTGTCCGGCTATTGTACTCCAAATGCCTTCCCTGTCGTTGGCTGTATCCTCTACCATAGGGCGTTTGGAAGCAAAATACATTTGTGCTTCATCAGCTGTAAGAACAGGTGCATAATCGTCGTAGGTGCTGTTTACGGTCTCGCCTATGTTTACTACTCTGCAATCAACCGGGTTTGCCATCAAATCTTTGGCATTGCTTGCCCAGCCTGTACGCATTGCAATATCCTTAGGCCTTTCTCCTCCGTCGCTCTTCAGCATTTTCTTAAATGTATTGAAGTTTTCAATGGCATTGTCAAACTGATAATTTACAGCTTGTGCCTGAGCAAGGTAGTAGTATGCCATAGGCGGAGCATGTTTTTCTGAAGGGTCGCTCGGATGGTATTTCTTTTTAATGTTGGTTACGGCTTTTTGTAAGTATGGAAGGGCTGCTGCCTTATGCATAGCAGTTGCGAGGTATAATTTACCGATAATATATGCTACATTGCAGTTAGTGCTATCCAAGGCATAGCAACGTTGGAAAAACTTAAGGGTGGTATCTGCCATACGTTCATCATCCCTGTTTCCGGTATTGGCTTCTATCAGCAAAGTTCCTTCCTTAAAGTTTTTCTTAAAGGTCTTTTTCTGCGCACTGGTCATAGGTTGTGCAGACAAACTGATAGTTAAACAAGTTGCGAAAATGAAACTAAAAAGAAAGATTTTTCCTATCGGCAAGCTGTTGATAGATTTTGTAGTATACTTCATGACTCGGTTTTTTTCGGTTTTAGAATATTGCGTTAACGACCTCACAAAAGTATATTTTTTTTACTTATTGCAACATTTCCGTTCAAAAAAAAACCAAAAAAGACCTTATTTCGAAAAACCTCCATTTATATGCCTGATTTATTGGCAGCTTACTGAACTATTACCTATTTTATAACGATTTATTAAATAGATGCTATGCACTGTTTCAGCCCGTTTTAATACAATTTTAATGTTCCTTAATTTGGGCCTCTGACGAAACCATCCCAAATCCGTCATACCGCTTTCTTATTTATTTTTTATCTTTGCTTTTAAAAATATCACCAAGATGAAAAAATATTTACTCTTTACTTTAGGTATTGCTTGTACAATGGTATTGCCTGTCCACCTCTTAACAGCTCAAATTACGGTTACCCAAGCCGATATGCCTGCCGTGGGCACAAAGGCGGTTATGGCGGTTGATACTTCTGCAAGTTTTACACCTCAACCTGCAAGTTCTTCCAGCCAGGTTTGGAACTACAGTGCACTTGGCAACATTTACACCAACTCTTACCTTTATGTTGCTCCTTCGGCCACTCCTTATTATTCCGCTTTCCATTCTTCTAATGTGGCTGACAGCGTTGCTTACGGCTCCGGATACACCTATAACTTTTCAGGCCCAACCTCCTATTCTGAAACTGGTTTTGCGGAAAAACTATATGGATATACTGTTGGCATTAATGCGCATCCTTTTTTTGAACAGATTCCTTTACCGGCTACTTATGGCACAATAGATGGCGGAGTAAGCAAAGGCGACACGACTATGGCGTTCACTTACCTAATCTACGATTCGGCCCGGGCTACTGTTACCATTACTTATGCCGATACTATCGATGCTTTCGGAATGATGACGACTCCATTCGGAACTGATTCCGTAATCCGCCAGAAACATTATGACAAAACTATCGATTCTGCATTTGTGCATTCTACCATTACACATACATGGGCGCTTTACCGTGCATCTGATTCAATTGATTATCAATACCGCTGGTATGCCAAAGGCATTAACTATTACTTTGCCGTAATGCAAATGGATGTAACCAATAAAAAAGTGATAAATACCCAATGGTACGATGGAGCTAACCTGGGAATAGAAGAAATCTCACATTCTGTTTATACAAATGTTTATCCTAATCCCTGTAAAACAGAGATTACCTTTAATTGCACATCGCAATTGGCAAAACAAATTTCCATATTCGATATTACAGGCAGGCAATTGTCTGTTACTGCCATCAAGAATGGTATCCTGAACCTGAATACATCTGCTTATTCTTCCGGAATGTACTTTTACAAAGTGTCGGATATATCAGGAAACATATTGGATAGGGGCAAGTTTATAGTGCAATAAAAATCAGGATTCCTCAATCCGTTCGGAATCTCTCTTTGTTTTACTGTGATTGATTTAATCAAATAAAAAAGGCGCCGATAATTGCGCCTTTTTTATTTTAATAGTAGTAATCGGATTAGTTGCTGCCAGTCATTTCCCTTACAGTTGCAGCCAATTTTTTCACCATAAATATCATTAAAACTGCAGATGCAAGAGCAAGGAAGAACAAAATGAGGAAATAATTTCCTTTATCATCAAACTTATCCCAAAAGGTAGCCATCATTCCGGAAATCTTTCCCGCCATGGCATTAATAAGGAACCAAGCGCCCATCATAAGTGCAGTGAGCCTTGCAGGTGCAAGTTTCGATACCATCGATAAACCAATAGGGCTAATAAGCAATTCACCTACCGAGAAAATACCGTATGTACTCAATAACCAAGCCATACTGGTTTTATCCATATAAATATTGGTGCTTTTAACGGCAAAATACATAGTAAGCGATGACAGTCCGGCTATAATCATGCCCATAGCAATTTTCAACGGAGTGTTAACTTCCAGTTTCTTGCGGCTTAAAAAGCCAAAGAAACCTAACACTAAAGGTGTTAAAATAACAATATATAAAGGGTTAGCCGATTGGTACAACTCCGGTGAAATGAGATTTTGCTTTTCGCCCGGTTTTGGCCATTCGTCCTTGGGAAGGTTTTGAAGGTAAGGGTCAACGCCTTTCACTTCGATTGTATTTCCTTTGCTGTCGAGTTGGGCTACAAAATGGTCATTTATTTTATCCACTGTTGTAGAGTCGGAGGAAAGGGTTTGCAACATACCAAATGGCTTTGTAAATTTAACACCTGCTTCGGGCATATTGCGGTTGGTGTATGTATCTGCCCAAATAGTTAGTGCGGTACTGTTTTGGTTATATATTACCCAAAAAACAATACTTACCGCGAAGAATGAAAGCAATGCACCCAATCCCCTTTTATCTTGCTGATGCGCTGTGAAATAAAGGCGCAGGTAGAAAATGATAATAGGGACACATGCAAAAAAGAAAGCATCGTTGGTTTTGGTATTTAGCAATGGATGGCCCAGCATTTTATATACGTTCCAACCAATGGCCCCGGTAATAATTGCAGGCAGGAATACTGACATAAAAATAGAACTTAAAGGCATATCTTCTTTTTGAACTGGCTTCACCACATCGCCCGCTTTAACATGTTTCATCATGGAAATAAAAACTGTGAGCCCTACCACCATGCCAACGCCGGCTGCCGCAAACGCATATCCCCAGCCATAATAATTACGCAGGTAAGCTGCAACAAAATTGCAGACAAACGCTCCTATGTTTATACCCATATAGAATATGTTATATGCCACATCCTTCTTCGGTTTTAAATCCTCGGCACTGTATATATTACCCAACAAGGTGCTTATATTCGGCTTGAAAAATCCATTACCTATAATTACACATGCCATAGCCACATACATTGCTGTATCACTTGGAAGCGCCATGCAGAAATAGCCACATGCCATAAGAGCGCCACCAATTATGATAGCCCTTCTGTAACCTAAAAAACGGTCGGCTATAAGTCCGCCAATGAAGGGAGTAAGATAAACCAACGCAATATAAGAACCAACAATATCTGATGCCGTAGAAGAATCAAAACCCTTTCCCCCATGCCTGCGTGGGTCAATTAAATAAAGAAAAAAGATTCCTACCATCAGGTAGTATCCGAAACGTTCCCACATTTCAGTAAAAAAGAGGACATAAAGGGCTCTTGGGTGACCTTTCCTTACGACTGTATTTTCCATGTATTTTGTTTTTGTTGCGTCCAAATATAAAAATTAATTTACAATGAACGGTTTAAATCGGTTCGTAAAGTATCTAAAGTAAAAAGTTCATAAAGTAAAATCCCGATTCTATCTTTATAAACTTTACGAACTTTACAAACTTTATAAACTGTAATTATGGAAAAATACGGATTCAAGGACTTCGCCTTAAATAAGTCATTCGATATGGGAACCATCACCCTGAGTGAACAGGAAATTATCGATTATGCCAAATTGAATGACCCGCTTCCAATCCATATTAATAAAGAAGCGGCTGAAAAAAGCATGTTCAAAGGTCTTGTAAGCAGCGGCTCGCAGATATTGAACACGTTTCATGTGCGCAGGTGGTTCCACATGTTCAGCGATTCCATTATTTGTGGATTAGAAATAAATAAATGGAAACTCCTGAAACCGATTTATGCCAATCAACCCATTCATGGCAAAGTAACCATTGTGTTTTTTAAAACCAATCCTGAAAAAAGGCATTGCGTAATTACATGGGGGTATGAATTTACCGACGAAAAAGGCGAGCATGTGCAAACACTGGAGATTACGGTGATGCACCGCATAGATTAGGGTTTATCCGCTAATATTTCTGAACGAATAATCAGAACTATCTGCTCTTTTTTTAAGCACCTCCAATATTCTTGAATAAAGCAGTTTCGTATTAAATGGCTTTGAAATATAGCCTTCCATGCCTGCTTCATAGCAACGGTCTT
>CAIWVW010000002.1 GCA_903916255.1 uncultured Bacteroidota bacterium | reverse complement strand
TCATAGTGCCTTGTTATTAGGCTATCGCTATAGTCCCATTCCCCTTCCAGGTTCCCGAGTAAATCGTAATCTTTTCTATGGATAATCTTTACATTTTTAAATTCCGCATCAGACATTAAATTTCAGTTCGACTGATATATCTTGTAACTTCCATTTTCCTTGCCATTTTTATAGGTTATTTCCTCCAGTATTTCGCCACTCCTGGTATATCCAACATACACTCCGTTAATCTTGCCGTCTATATAAGGGCATTCCGATAATATTTTGCCGTTTTCCCAATACTCCTCGCGCACACCATTTCTTAGTCCATTTACATAAGGAGTTTTTCCAAATATATTACCCGCCTCATCATATTGTATTTCTATTCCGTTGGCTCTGCCATCTTTGTAAGGGGTTTCAGTATTTAATATGCCCCCTTTATCATACTTTCTTACTATTCCTACCGGAACTCCGACTTTGTACTGAATAAGCTTATAATGGGGCGCATTGGTATCTTTGGTGGGCTTTTCCAATGAGTCGAAATATTCCACCCATTTTCCTTCTTTCACGCCGCTTACCAATTGGTTTTTGGCTTCGTATTTATCTTCAAAACCAGGCTGACAGGAGGAGAAAAGCAAGAATAGAAATAGAGTTGATAGTAGGGTCGGCTTCATTTTATGGGAGCTACTTTTTTTGCACCTGTCCACGCATCATCTCCTCAATTGCCTGAAAGAAATTCAATTCTTTGGAGGCAATACGTTTTTCGATAGATGAATAAGGGAAAGTAGCATAATTGGTAGCAGTGTGATGAACGCTGATTTCCTCGCTGTACATATCAGATACATGTTTCCATTGTGACTGAAACTCCTTATTCAATACATCTCCAAAAACGGTGCCGAGTGTCATTTTAATCATATAAGCAGAGGGCTTTTTTTCCGATTCGTGGTGGAAATCCATATCGTAATTCTGCTTTACAAACGGGTCGGTATCGTTCAGCCATGCGGCGAAAACATCGCTCAATAATTTGGAATTATACTCGCCCTTAAAACCGGGTACATATTTTTTGCAGATTTTTAGCGCCATATCCCTGTATAGCTCCATCATATTATTCTCTTCTTTGGTAAGCTCGCGGAAGGTTGCGTTCATGGTTAGGTGGTGTTAAAATAGGAGACAAATGTAGGGAATAAATAGGGTTTAAAACAAATACATTTCAACACAGAGTGCTCGGAGTAGAGAGAGTTTCACAGAGGAAACAAGGCAATTAGATTTACCTGCAATATTTCACTATTAAATCAGAAGCCTTTACATCACCCATATCTAAAGCCTTATGATAGTCGTTACAACCATCTTCTTTGCGCCCAGTTATCTCGTAGCATGTACCTCTATGAATGTAATAAGGAATATATTCAGGATAGTTTTCCATTGCTTTGGTAAAATCTGAAATTGCCGAAGGGTATTTTTTCAGGGCTTCCTCCAAACATCCCCTATCAAAATACCCACGTGCAAATGTAGGGTTATAGGTAAGTAACTTATTATAATCATCCATTGCGCCGACAGTATCTTTCATTTTTTCTTTAATATTACCCCTATAATCTAGTATTATAGTTGATGTATCAATTTTCAATACTTTATTAATGTCCATCAATGCACCACGATACTCTTTCAAGGCTATTTTAAGATTAACCCGTCCGTAATAAGGAGTAGGGTTATTTGAATCCTTGCGAATAGCAGTACTAAAGTCTTTAAGAGCCCCTAAAGTATCCTGGGTATAGAATTTTATGAGTCCTCGTAAGTTATAGATATCTGCGGCAGAATCCGTGTTTAATTTTGCAGCAATATTAATATCCTCTAAGGCATTTTTGTTGTCGCCGATATCTAACTCATTATTGGCTTTCGCATAATAAAAAAGCCACTCATTAGGTGATATACCAATAGCTTGATTGTAATAATATATCCCTCCGGTATAATCATGTTCTATTGATTTTATCATGCCAATACTATAATAAGCTCCTGTTAAATCCTTGGTTTTAAGATGAAGTTCAATTGATTTATTGAAATCTGAGATTGCAGTATCATACATGTGTAATTCTAACTCAGAAGAAGCCTTGTAAAAATATGCCCGACTAGAATCAGGGTACTTAATAATTGCTTTATTAAGAATAAATAAAGCTTCTTTATACTCTTTCCGGGCAAAAAGCGTATCACCTTTTACAATCAAATTCTGGGAAAAACAAATAGTACCAAATGATAATAATGCAAAAACAAATAATATTGTCTTTCCATTTTTAATTGATGTCATACTTTATCGATTTGATGTACAAATATATTTGATTTTAATTGGGTTTAAATATAAGTCCAATATCTATTCGTATTTTTGCCCCATGAACCAAGTCCTTGCTATAATACAACGTGAGCTACGCCATGAGCTACGCAGCCGCAAAGCATGGCTGGCTATTATGCTCTACACGGGCAGCACGGTCTATATAAGTTATTTGGGGTTGCAAGGCAATACAGACAGTGCCGCGCACAATGCGGTGTTTTGGCTCTTAATCATTTTCATATCCATGTTTGCCACCTCGGGCAGTTTTGCCGGGCGGGAGAGTGAGATGTTTTACATATATACGCTTGTTTCGCCGGGCAGGTTTATTTTGGCAAGGCTTATCTATAACGGGCTATTCCTGCTTTCAGTAAGCCTGCTAGCATTTATTTGCTTCCAGTTTTTTGTAGGCTTTAACGACACTAACCTGTTGCTGTTTCTTACTGCGCTATTGCTAACCGTTTGGGGTATTTCCAGTCTGCTTACTATGTCCTTCTCCATAGCATCTAAAGGCGGAGGAGGCTTTACGCTCATGGCTATTATCAGTTTCCCATTATTAGTGCCGCTGCTTATCACCGCCCAGCATCTTTCCGAAATGGCTGTGAATGGCTCGGATGTTACTGGTTATGGGGGATATGTAGCCGCCCTGCTTGCGTTAGATGCGATGATTGCCGCCCTCTGTTATTTATTATTTCCATATCTTTGGCGGGATTAAAAAACAAAAAAGTGGTCAGCAGTCAGTGGTCAGTGGTCAGTTTTGGTAGCGATCGGATTATTCCTGCCACAAAATCACTAAAACACAAAATCCCACAAAATTTTAGTGTTCTTTTGTGTCTTGGTGCTTTAGTGGCAAATCTTTTTTCAACAAAATGATAAAGAAAGACATTTTTAGTAAATCTTATTGGAAGTACGCTTGTGTGGTTTTCCTTACCTATACGGTAATAGCAGGTTTCCTTATGCCTGTGCCCGCGCTGGAAATTCTGCATGAAACCATACGCAACCTCTACTTCCATGTATGCATGTGGTTCTCCATGATGTTTATACTTACCGTATCTCTCGTTTATAGCATCCGCTACCTCAACAAACCCAATGAAGATTATGATATTATTGCTTCACAGACTTCTTATGTTGGTCTGGCATTTGGTATTTTGGGGTTAATAACCGGCTCCCTTTGGGCACGCTACACCTGGGGTGCATGGTGGACCAATGACCCGAAGCTGAATGGCGCCGCAATTGCCTTATTAAGCTACTTTGCTTATGTGGTATTGCGTAACGCTATGGACGATGAACAAAAAAGGGCAAGGATTTCGGCGGTGTATAACATCTTCGCATATGTAATGATGATAACTTTTGTAATGATTTACCCGAGGCTTAAAGAAGTGGATTCATTACATCCCGGCAACGGAGGCAACCCCGGCTTCAACAAATATGATTTAGACAGCCACATGCGCATGGTATTTTACCCTGCGGTGATAGGCTGGCTGCTGCTTTGCTGCTGGGTTGCATCCATCAATATCCGCACCGAACGCATTAAACGGCATTTACAGAACCAATAGCATATTTTAACATGAGAAAAATCAGGTTTATTCCCCTCGTAATATTCTTACTTTGCACCCTCTTGACACAAGCGCAAACACCACTGGCAAACCCGCCTGTGGAAATGGCCGACGGAATGAGAAGCAACGGCAAAATATATGTTGTTGTTGGGGTATTGGTAATCATTTTGTTTGGGCTGTTTGCTTATTTAATAAGCATAGACAGAAAGGTTTCGCGGGTGGAAAAGAGCATAGAGGAAAACAAGAAATAAATGAAAAAGATACACATCATAGCCATTCTGATTATAGCCATAGCTTTTGGGGTGATTATGACTTCGCTCTCCAATAATAGTACCTATGCCTCTTTTAAAGAAGCGGACGAACACCCTACACGTACATTCCACGTAGTGGGTAAGCTGGATAAGAACAAGCCTTTCTTATATGATGCGCATTTAAATGCCAACCTCTTTACTTTTTACCTGATAGACCGTGATGGCACCGAGCGTAAAGTAATGCTCGAAAAACCAAAACCGGATGATTTTGAACATTCGGAACAGATTGTGGTAATTGGCACCGCCAAAGGCAATGAGGAATTTGATGCCAAAGATGTGCTGATGAAATGCCCGTCAAAATACCAAGACGGCAAGCCTACGGAGACGAAGCAGACGAGCTCCATGTAGTTTTTTTTGTTTGATAAGACTGCTTCGTTCCTCGCAGTGACGTGAGGGACGCTATGTTCGTCATTGCGAGGCACGAAGCAATCTTACCCTATATTTTGCGATGCTGAAACAAGTTCAGCATGACTACTTACGCTACTAACAGTTTGTGATTAACTTTGCGCCCTTTACATTAGAACCCATACCTAATTTCCGTTGGATAAAATAACATATATAGGCGAACACACATTGCTGGGGCAATTGGGTAATGGTTTCGTATTCCTCTCTTTTGCAGCGGCATTGCTGGCGGCATTCGCTTACTTCCGCTCCGCGCAAAATGATGAAATGGAAGGCGGGCCGTGGAAGAAATTAGGAAGGATAGCATTCTACCTGCATTCTTTGGCGGTAATCGGTATCATGGCTACTCTGTTCACTATGATATTCAAACATGCTTACGAATACTATTATGTGTGGGAACATTCCAGCAACAGCATGCCTAAACGCTACACCCTTGCCTGTTTTTGGGAAGGACAGGAAGGCAGCTTTTTATTATGGACCTTCTGGCAGGTGGTGTTAGGGCTGATTTTAATGTGGAGCGCAAAACAATGGGAAGCTCCGGTGATGAGCACCTTATCCTTGGTGCAGGCATTTTTGGCTTCCATGCTATTAGGGTTCTACATTTTCGGAATAAAACTTGGCAGCAATCCTTTCATCCTGCTGCGCGATGCACCTGATTTTGCAAACCTGCCGCTCTTCCAATTTCCTGACTACCTCACCAAGTTAGATGGCCGTGGACTAAACCCACTGCTGCAAAACTATTGGATGACCATTCACCCTCCTACCCTCTTTTTAGGGTTTGCTTCTACTGTAGTTCCTTTTGTATATGCCATTGCCGGATTATGGAAAAAGAAATATGGCGACTGGCAATTAGACGCCCTTCCCTGGTCGTTCTTCGGTATTATGATTTTAGGAACGGGCATATTAATGGGCGGTGCCTGGGCTTATGAATCCTTAAGTTTTGGCGGCTTCTGGGCCTGGGACCCTGTGGAAAACGCGTCACTTATTCCCTGGCTAACATTCGTGGGAACGGGACATATACTTATAATTTACAAAGCAAGGAAACAAGGGGCTTTATCTACTTTCCTGTTCCCTATCATCACCTTTGTACTTGTCCTCTACTCTACTTTCCTTACCCGCAGCGGGATATTGGGCAACACATCTGTTCATGCATTTACCGATTTAGGCTTATCGGGACAGTTATTGGTTTACTTGCTATTTTTCATTCTGCTTTCTATCGTTCTGCTTGTTGTTAATTATAGAAAGATTCCAAAAGCCGAGCAGGAAGAGGAATTATGGTCAAGGGAATTCTGGATGTTCTTAGGGGCATTGGTATTAGTGATGTCCTGCATGCAGATAATAGTAATCACATCCATCCCTGTAAGCAATAAAATATTTGGGCTGAATCAAGCCCCACCTGTTGACCGGATCGGCTTCTATAACCGCTGGCAAGTACCGTTTGCCATTATTGTTACATTCCTTGTTGCCATTGGTTTATTTTTTAAGTTTAAAACAACCAACATTAAAGATTTCATAAAGCAACTTACACTGCCTTTTATAATTAGTGCAGCCATAACCATTATAGCTTCGTTTGTTTTAAAACTTACCAATGGATTCTTTATCGCCTTACTTTTCACTTGCTGGTTTGCAGTGGTAGCCAATTTCTTTTACTTGATTAAAAATAAGAAAGCCAACTTTCAAAAAGGCGGAGCCACCTTTGCCCATTTGGGTTTCGGATTGATTATTATGGGCGCATTAATTTCCACATCTACAAAGCAGGTCATTTCGGTAAACACTTCCGGTAAAAATGTGGAATCGCTGGGAAAAGATATTTCCAATGCAACAGATATCTTATTGGAACAAGGTGACACCCTCCGCATGGGCGATTATTTTGTAACTTACACAGGCAAAAGAAAAGAAGGGCATAATGTTTTGTTTTCGGTTCAATTCTTCTCTAAAGATTCAGCCACGAAAAAATACACCCCGCAATTTACCCTCAATCCGCTGATACAAATTAACCCCCAAATGGGCAATGTGGCTGAACCAAGCACCAAGCACTTTCTGCATAAGGATATATACACCCATATTATGTTTGCTGACTTAAATACGGACAACAATGCGTCAGGTGGAAATGAATATGGGGAAGCCAAGCCCCACTCATTAGGGGTAGGCGATACAATGTTTTCCTCGAATAGCATAATTATTCTTACTTCGCTTGATACACATATTGACAAACTGCAGTACCACCTGAAATCCGATGATGTTGCGGTGGGTGCGGTTTTGAAGGTGATAGATGTGAATGACAAAATACACAGCGCGGAGCCGGTTTATGTAATCTCCAATGACATGGTGAAGCCTATAGATGCAGCATTGCCCGATTTAGGGTTAAAATTTTCGTTCCAAAAAATAAATCCTGAAACACACAAAATGGATTTCACGGTTTCCGAATCAAAGCGGAATTCCAAAGACTTTATTGTGTTGGAAGCAGTTGTTTTCCCTTATATAAATGTGTTATGGTTCGGATGCTTGATTATGGTATTAGGTACGGTACTCTCTATCCGCCAACGGATAAAAAAGGGCAGGGAAGCGAAAAAACTTCAAAGTTGAAAGTCAAAAATGAAAAAAACTTCGCCTGAAAAAATAGTATTCATAGGTTCCGGCAATGTTGCCACTTCACTTTCAGAAGCATTAAAAGGGAGTTTTGATATTATTCAGGTTTACAGCAGGACACTTGCCAATGCCCGTAAACTGGCGCAAAAAACAGGGTGCGCCTTTACCGATGATTTAAAAAAAATCATTACCGATGCCGACATCTATATTATTGCACTTAAAGATGATGCCATTGCTGAAATTTGCAAAAAAATAAAGTTGCCGGGTAAGATAGTCCTGCATACTTCCGGAAGCACAGCGATGAGCATTCTGGAAAACATTTCAAATGTTTATGGCGTTATGTGGCCCATGTATTCCTTTGCAGGCAAGGCAAAACTGGCACCAAACACACCCTTTTTTATTGAAGCGTCAGACAAAAAAACGAATTATGAGCTCACTTATATAGTTAAGGAACTTAAAGGGAAACCCTATTACCTTGATTCTGAAAAACGTGCCAAAGTGCACATGACAGCGGTTTTTGTAAATAATTTCCCAAACCACCTTTTCACTATTGCCGAAACACTTTGCAAAGAAGCCGGAATTCCTTTCAATTTGTTTTTACCGCTGGCTGAAGAAACAGTAGAAAACATTAGTAAACAATCCCCTTCCCTTTGCCAGACCGGGCCTGCAAGCAGGAATGAAAAGAAGATAATAAAGAAACAGACGGCACTGTTAAAACCGCACCCCGACTACAAAGAGATTTATAAACTCCTCACTAAAAGCATTATTAAAACAGCCCGTGGAAGAAAAAAACTTTAAACAATTACTCAAACAGGTTAAAGCCATGGTATTTGATGTGGATGGCGTTCTTACTGATTCATCCATTATATTAATGCCCAACGGAGAATTGGTGCGCACTATGAATATGCGCGACAGTATTGCTATGCGGCTGGCCGTTAAAAATGGATACAGGCTTTGTATTATAACCGGAGGGAATTCACAAATAGTAAAGCAGCGGCTAAACCGCCTTGGAATAGACGATATCTACCTTAAAACGGAGAACAAGCTGGATGCCATGAAAGAGTTTGTATCAATTTACGAATTAGACATGAGCGAGGTACTCTATATGGGTGACGACCTGGTGGATTATGAAGTAATGAGCAAAATAGGCGTACCCGTGTGCCCCAAAGATGCTGTTCAGGAGATAAAGAGCATTTCAGTTTATGTATCCCATTTAGACGGGGGAAAAGGTTGTGTACGCGATGTAATAGAACAAGTGATGAAAATCAGCGGGAAATGGGTGATTCCGAAATTTTAGAATATTGTTTCTTATTTATTCAAACAAAAAATGTAAACCTTGCTATCATCCGAAGAAAAAACCTTTGTATAGGTAGGTTCCAATTTTTGCAAATCGCTTTTGCCTGTTGCAAGAGCAGTATTGTAATCACCGTATATAAGCACGTAGTCAATCAACTTTACTACTTTATTGTTTTTAATGTCCACCCATCCAAGTTTATTATCCGGGAAAATCATTACTTTCCACTGCGGTTCTTTGCCCATTGTTCTATTTACTGCAAACCAACCATAATCGGGTTCATATCGCTCTAATATTACCATAGGTTTATCAATACCAAGAATATTGCTAATACTCGGCTCCAAGGGGTTTCTAGCTATTTTAAAAACTGCAACCACACTATTAGGGCCTACATACTCAGAAGCTTTTTGCACATCAAGGGCATCGTTATTCAAGTCCGTTAAAAGGGGGTAATGTACATTGAAAAGAAATACTACATGAATCATCATTATAGCAGCAGAAAGAAGCAAAGCGATTTTTCCCAACCTTTTTTGTAATGCCAGCCATAAAATAAGGAATATCATTAAATAATAAAGCAATCTATCAGAAATCATTCCAACGCCCGCTCCTTCGGGAATACTAAAATAGGCAATTAATGTCAGAAGAAAAAACAGAAGAAATATGTCTGTTAAAAAAAATCGATGCCTGGCCTTATCTTTTATCCTCAGATAAATCACTATAGCCAACGTGATTACTACCCACAATAAGTTAAGATGCGTGAAAACTCCCTCACCGGGTATGTCAACTGAAAGACACTGCATATTATAAAGCCACTTAGTAAGCAGGCTGAACGGTAAGGTCAGGGTATTTTCATGATGTAACCCCGGTATAGCGCTGTTAAAAATATTCAGCATAATAAAAGGTGGTATCCACATACCACCAAAAAACAAAAATCGCTTAACTATATGTGTTTTGCTTATTGCCTTTGGCCTCATTTGCCTGTAAAGCCAATATAATTCGGCCGTTCCGCAAATAGAAAAAAGGAATAAGAAGGATATAGCATTTGTAAAATAGTTTAAGAGTATCAATAAAAAAAACAGAACATATTTTAAAGGCGGATAGGATTTACTCGCATCCGAAAAATTCTTAAAAAAATAATACAATGCAATAAACAGGAAGGTGAAGGACAGACAGAAATTATAGGCTCCTAAATAAAGCAAGGTGCAATGTGTAAATGGGATTATAAATGAACTTGATGCAATACCTTCAGGGTTATATTTATATACTATAGCTCTGAAAATAAGAGGAAAACCTGCAACAAAAATAAAAAGCAAGATTTTTTCAGAAATAGCAGAACTAAAAAGTACATCAAACAAGGCAAGAAGATAATGGTCTGTTATATTAGGTACCGGCAAATGATTAAGGACAAAATACTTGCTTAAAAAGGCGTTCCCTTCAATTAGATACTTAATTATTCTTGAATAATACAAATGAGATGGACCGTCATTTCCCCCAAAAAATGTAAAGTGACAAATAAGCCATATATTCAGGGATACCCCTCCGTAAAAAAGGGTAATTTCAGAATATTTTAAAGTTTTTGTATTCAATGTTAAGTATGCACAAAAATATATATTTAATTCTACTTTTAATTTTACATACTGATTTTGCTCACCAGTTAAATGTTTACTGTGCTAAAAAATGGTATAGTTTTATTGTTTTTTGGGCTTTTTTTGAAAAAAAACCTAAAAAACACTACCTGCTATTAAACTTATATATATCTTAGCAGTCCTAAATCAAATCCAAAAATTCAAATCATTATGAAAAACATTTCTAAAACAATTGCTTCCTTAAGCTTGTCTTTACTGACTATTGGGGCTATGGCTCAAGTGCAGTATGCAGGCGGCCCAACCCAACACTTGGGTCAACCAAAGGTTGGTCCTACTTTAACGAAACACCGTGTTTCAAAAGTAGCTTCCAGTACTACTTATAACTATCAACTTTTCTATCCAGGTACCGATGCCGGTTATGCAACCGCATATTCCACTTCATTAGGCTGGTTTACTGACCTTATCAACAGCCGTTATACCCAAGCTGATACAAACAATGGCGCTATTACCCGTCAAAACTTCAACCTGATTCACTCAGTAGATGTAGCTTATGATACATTAATCGATGGCAGCTTGAACCCTTACAATGCAACTTCAGTTACTGTTGATACCCTGTGGTTAGTATGTGCTTACAAGAATACTTCCGGACACAATGACACCCTAGTATTCACTATTAAGAACTTACCTGCAAGCGGACTCCCAACAGGAGCAACCTATACCACCGCAGTGGTTCCAATTTATCCCGGCGTAACATTTGCTACCACCGGTGGAAATCTTGTTCTTCCTGGCACAGGACTTGATACCCTTTATGAAGCTATTGCAGTTCCTAATTTCACCTTGCCTGGAAATGCAATTCACTTTGATGTGAATGTAACCTTCAACGGTAACAAAGCCGATACTTTTGAATTAGGTTATGGTTTCCCGCTCAGCACCTGCAGTTCATCCTGCGGCAGCTACGATTATTCTAACCCGGGAACCTTTGTTGGTCACTTGTTCACTGATACCAAAACCATTCACGTTAACAGCTATGCTAACGGATGGCAATTGTATTACAGCAATGTTGTAACCACACTTCCTACCGCAAACGGAACCATTTTCGGAGCTAATAACTACGAATGGAATGTTTGCCCAGGTTCTTGCACAACAGACACCATGTTCTTCTACGAACAAGATTATGCTGTAGCAGCTTCTGTTACCGACGTATATACTACCGGTGCTCCTACCGTTACTGCTAATGGATTATCAGTTAACCAAAACTTCCCTAACCCATTCAACAAGAACACTGAAATCAGCTATAGCCTTACCAAGTCATCGGATGTTACTTTCTCCGTATATGACATGACAGGCAGAGTATTGGTAAACAACGTTTACACCAATTCTGGTGCAGGCGAACACGTTATTAACTTAAGCGCTAATTCCTTCAGTCCTGGTGTTTACTTCTACTCATTCAATGTGAATGGTAGCGTAGTTACCAAGAAGATGGTTATTACCGAGTAATAGCCGTTCTTTAAACAATAAAAGAAAAACCCTGACGTTAAACTGTCAGGGTTTTTTTATGTAATTATGCGTACATTTGATGCTCCTATATTAAACACTATCCTTTGAAGACGACACTATTAACCATCTGCCTATCCATATTATTTTGTTTGCCATTGGTAAACGCACAAACGTATTTTCATCAAACGGCTAAGGGCAAGCCCGACCACCGAATTCAACAAGGAGGAAAAGTAGGCGGCGATACGCTGATTATTTTATATGATACAATCGTGGTGGATTATTACAGTGCCGATGAAGCCAAATTTATTGGTAATTACCAATACAGCCAGGCACAGCTTCTTAATACATATTACAGCTTCCCTAAAGATACGCTTAATAGTTACAAGGCATCATCTATGATGTTTATGAACTACGATTGCATAAACTCTATTACCGTGGCATTCGATAGTTTATCTTCCGCTACCCCAAGAGGAGATACTACCATTAACCCCGACCTATTGGTTAACTTTGGTATTGCCTATATAAATGTGCCAATAATACAGAAAAACGTTAGTACAAAACGAGATACACTTGAAATCCAACTAAACAGTGTGGATGCTTATGGATACCCTACTCCAAATATTTTAGCAGACACCATGTTTATCGACAGCATTATAGGTTATAACAACAATTATGAAATAAAAAACTTACGTTGGTATGTAGGTAATTTAACATTAAGCACATACAGATTTGCTGTTACAGTGAATTACCGCGACTCAAGTAAACGAGACAGTTGCTGGTTTATATACGGGTATCATTCATTCACGAATGATACTTGCCCTAACCTCCCCGCAGGAACAAGTTATCTGGCCCTTCCTACCGATTTTTCCGGAATCCCCTACCCTTCAAAAAGGCTTGTGGCAAATAGCTTCGAGGTGTGGAACCAATATACCGCGTATGGAATGTTTCCAACAGAAGGGGGGAATAATGTATTTTTCCCATGCGACACGAATGAGGTAACCTTTCACCCGGGGGTAGATGGTGCCAATTACTTTCAGGACATTGATATTTATACCGTAGATACAGTGGTTGCCTATTTGGGAATTAAAAATATCAACTCCCCATTCTCCATTATTAGCCAAAACTACCCGAATCCATTTAATGATAAGTCAACCATTACATATACCATTAACAAATTGGCTGATGTAAACTTCAATGTAAGCGACCTGACAGGCAGAGTAATTTTAACCGAAAACTATACAAAGATGAGTCCCGGTTTGCATTCTATTATTATAAATGCAAATACACTGAGCCCCGGAGTTTATTTCTATACCTTCAGTTCTTCCGGCTCAACGGTAACAAAAAAGATGGTGGTTTATTAAATCTCGGGGATTTCGGGTTTTATATAGTGGGTGTCCATTTTTTCAAGTGTACGGCGGATAAGTTCTTCCAATTCACTTAATATCATGGCGGTGGCACCCCAAACGGTATGTCCCGCCAGGTTATAGGATGGAGTAATTCGTTCATCGCCTGAACTAAGCGTAATCAACTTCTCCATTTTAGCATCCTCCTGCAATAGCTGGAATATGTTCACATCAAAATACGTTTGAACCTCCGCTTCGCTGATAATAGCAGACTCTGCCTTTTCACCGGCGCCAATAAAAGGATGAACCCAAAAGTTACTTGGCGGAATATATAAGGGGGTAAGCGCACCCACCAATGAAATTTTATCAGTTTGCAAACCTACTTCTTCATTTGCTTCGCGCAGGGCCGTGTTCCAATAACCGCCGTCCGACTGTTCCACCTGCCCTCCCGGAAATGCGACCTGTCCGCTATGTACGCCGCCTTCGGTGCGTAAAATCAAGCGGGTATTTATTTTACTTCCGCCGGGGTATAGCCAAATAAGTACACTACTCTGGCGCGCATCGTCCTTCACATGGGGGAGATAATCCCTATGCACCCTTCCGAGGGGAGCCATTTTCTTCTGAGCCTCCCACCCCGGCAGCCCTGAAAGGATTTCCTTTTTTAACGTATTTATAAATTCGGCATAC
Source organism: uncultured Bacteroidota bacterium (assembly GCA_903916255.1). Classification (GTDB taxonomy): domain Bacteria; phylum Bacteroidota; class Bacteroidia; order JABEUT01; family JABEUT01; genus JABEUT01. The sequence continues at coordinate 29,933 of CAIWVW010000002.1, read as the reverse complement.
ATATCTACTCCTATTCCGCAAGTTCGCGTAAAACTTTCAGGTTTACGGCATCCATATTATCGGCTTCATCCGTTTCGATAACTTTGGGTATATGCTGAAATTTTTTCATCATTAATTTAAAAGCCAACGGGCCTATTTTGCCTTTGCCAATGTGTTCGTGCCGGTCGATGCGGCTGGCAAAATCACCTTTCGAATCATTCAGGTGAATAGCATGTAACTTACTTAACCCGATTATGTGGTCAAAGTCGTGCCATGTTTTATGGAAACCTTCTTCAGTAGCAATATTATAGCCCGCAGCAAAGGCGTGGCAGGTATCAAAGCAAGTACCTATTCTGTCGGAGCCTGTATGGTCCATTATAGTACGGATATGCTCAAACTTATAGCCTACATGCGAGCCTTGCCCGGCTGTATTTTCAAGCAGTATTTTCACTTTAGAGCCATGCGTTTCCTGAACCACTTTTTTCAATGAATCGGCAATTCGTTCCATCGCTTCTTCCGGCGTGCTTTCTCCGGCCGCGCCGGGATGCAGCACGGTGTATGCAAGCCCAAGTTCAGTGCAGCGGATTACTTCTTCGGTAAACCCGGCAATAGATTTATTACGAAGCTCCGGGTCAGCGCTCGCAAGATTAATAAGGTATGAAGCATGCGAAAAAATAACTTTCACCTGCGGGTTCTGAGCCCAGGCTGCAGCAAACGCTTTTTTCTCATCTTCCGATATTGGTTTGGCCTTCCACTGGCGCTGGTTACGGGTAAAAACCTGAAACGTGTCAATTCCCAACGTTTTGGCCTCCTCAAAGGAATTTTCTAATCCTCCGCTTACGGAGCAATGAACACCTAATAACATAGTTTGTTTTATTTATATAAACACGAATGTACGAAATTTACGTATATGGCTTTAGGAACGCTTTTAATCCTTTTATTTGGGCTTCACATTAAGCGGGTTAAATAATTTTCCTACATTTGATAACAATTACAAGGAAGAACTATGGTTGCCGAATTTGCCGCTGAGATTTTTGAACGAGAACTGAACAAGCTTATCGAAGAGATAAAACTCTATCCCAACGAAGAAAAAATATGGGAATTAACCGCCGGAATTAAAAATTCGGGAGGAAACCTTTGCCTGCATATCTGTGGTAATTTGCAGCATTTTATCGGTCATGTTATGGGTAATTCGGGCTATGTAAGAAACAGGGATAAAGAGTTTTCTGTTTCAAATATACCTTCGGCCGAACTGGTAACGGAAGTGCAAAAAACTATGGAAGTGGTCGTTTCCACCCTGAAAGCAACCGCTGAAATCGATTTGGAAGAAGAATACACCGCATTTCCCGCACACCTGCTTGGCAAAGAGAAGCTAACCAAGGGCTTTTTCCTGATGCACCTCATTTCCCACCTCGATTACCACATGGGCCAAATTAACTATCACCGCAGAATGATTTCACAGTATTAGTGATAGCTCGACATATTTTGTGATATTTGCAAACTTTCTACAATAAATGTCTTCAGACAGCCTAGTAATAATTCCCACCTATAACGAAAAGGGTAATATTGAAAATATAACCCGCAAAGTAATGTCTTTGCAGGGTGGTTTTAATTTGCTCATAATTGATGACGGCTCGCCGGATGGCACTGCCGATATAGTTAAAACCTTAATGAAAGAGTTTGACGGCAGGCTTTTTATAGTGGAACGCCAGGGAAAATTGGGGTTGGGAACAGCTTACATAGCAGGGTTCCGCTGGGCATTAGAGCACGGCTATGAATACATTTTTGAAATGGATGCCGATTTTTCACATAATCCCGATGACCTTATCCGTTTGAAGGAAGCTTGTGTAAATGGTGCCGATTTGGCGGTAGGTTCCCGTTATGTAAAAGGCGGCCATATTACTAAATGGGATTACAAGCGCGTAGTAATGTCCTACTTTGCATCGTTATATGTTCGCATGGTATTATGGATTAATGTGAAGGACACAACAGCAGGTTTTAAATGCTACCGCCGCAGAGTTTTGGAAGCTATCCACTTTGATGATATTAAGTTTATCGGCTACGCTTTTCAAATAGAAATGAAATACCGCACCTACAAAAAAGGATTTAAAATTGTGGAAGTGCCCATCACTTTCACCGACCGTGTGGTAGGCGTTTCAAAAATGAGCGGAAAGATATTTAAAGAAGCTATTTTCGGGGTTATTCAAATGCGGTTTTTAAAAGTATAAATCTATATGCCGGGCATTCTCATTCGAAATGCAACTATTGTTAACGAAGGGAAAACATTCCGGGGAGATATTTTAATTCAAAACGGGCTAATTGAAAAAATAAGCTCTGCCACTATACCCACTGCTCAATTCTCAATACCGGACACCCAAATAATCGATGCAGAAGGTAAGTACCTTTTTCCGGGAGTAATAGATACACATGTGCATTTCCGCGAGCCGGGATTGGTTTATAAAGCCGATATTCATACCGAATCGAAAGCTGCTGTAGCAGGAGGCGTAACATCTTTTATGGATATGCCTAATACGTTTCCACCTGTATTGACGCAAGAACTTTTGCAGGATAAATATGATATAGCTGCACAAAAATCATTGGCAAATTACTCCTTTTATATGGGGACATCCAACGATAATTTCGAAGAGGTGATAAAAATAAATCCTGCAAATGTTTGCGGAGTAAAAATTTATTTGGGTTCATCTACGGGAAATATGCTGGTAGATAATCCCGAGAGTATTGAAAAATTATTCGGTATAAATAACCTGTTGATAGCCGTGCATTGCGAAGAAGAAAGCATTATTAAAAACAATGCAAAAATTATAAAAGAAGAATATGGAGATAATCCGCCACCTTCTGTTCATCCGGTAATCCGTAATGAGGCATGCTGTTATATTTCTTCCCGCCATGCGGTGGAACTGGCAAAAAAAATGGGCACAAGGCTGCATGTAGTGCATGTTTCCACAGCCAAAGAAACGGGACTGTTCGACAACTCTTTTCCGCTGGAGCAAAAGAAAATAACCTCGGAGGTATGCCCGCACCATCTATGGTTTTCCGATAAAGATTATGCCGAAAAAGGAAACATGATTAAATGGAACCCTGCCATTAAAACCGAGCATGACAAAACGGGTCTTCTACAGGCTTTGTTAGATAATAAGATTGATACCATTGCTACCGACCACGCCCCGCATACACATGATGAAAAAGAACAGGCCTATTTCTCCTGTCCTTCCGGCGGGCCGATGGTGCAGCATTCGCTGAATGTAATGCTGGAACTTTACAGACAAGGTAAAATATCGGTGGAAGAAATTGCAAACAAAATGAGCCATGCGCCTGCCACTGCATTCAAAGTGCAAAAGCGTGGATTTATACGTGAAGGCTATTGGGCCGACCTCCTGTTGGTTGATTTGAATTCAGCCTGGAAAGTAGAAAAGGACAACATACTATATAAATGCAAATGGAGCCCACTGGAAGGTGAAACATTGCACTCCAAGGTTACACATACATTTGTAAACGGCAATCTCGTTTATTCCAACGGAACCTTTGACGAAACCACAAAAGGGCAACGAATATTTTTCGACCGTTAAAAAAATCTTTTACTCTCCGTAAATTCGTTTCAGAAACAGAGATTTCTTGGTATTTGGCGCAGTGGAATAAGAGAAACTTCCTTTATCTGTTTTCTGCTTTCTTTTATCATCTTTCACGGAATTCATGGCATTCATAAATTCATCGCTGGAAGACACCACCTGCATTAAGCCCGACCAATAATTAAAGTAGTACCAGTGCATCGGGTCGAATTCGATATAGATATTCAATTCATCGCCGCCGCCCTTACGTTTACGCACTTCAACAACTCCGTTCGTTTCTTTATTTATCATGGTTTTACCAATGCTGCTAACTCCGATAAGCCCTTCCGAAACATAGGAGTGGGTTTCATTGTTCCATTTGAGTTTAATATTGCTAAGGAAAAATTGCGATTGCAGTTCTTTGGGTAACTTTTTAGCTGTACCATAAAGGGTTAATTGCGAAATCAGTTTATCCGCTTCATCTTTACCCATAAGCTCCCGCAGGTTTTTCTGAAAGTCGGCATTAGAAACATCAATGGGTTTTAAATTAGTGAACGCCGCAGCATCTGTTGCCATTTTATCGATAGCCGCATCGTCAAAGAAGAAATTAATCAGCATCGACACATTGCATTCCACCGAGTCGGGAATAATATAGTGCGTTATGTTGCCCACAGTTTTAACATCCACCATCTGAAAATCATCGCCAAGGTGCATTGTGCCTTCACCATATTCGATGCATTTGCGGGTATCCAGGCTCACATAATTTCCGGGCAGAGACTGTGCCACCAGTTTTTCCTTATTCGAAATACGGTATTGCTGTGTAGGTGCATCATAGGCCAGATAACCGCTGTCGGGAATAATAACAATATCTTTTTTCGGATTAATAAGCGGTGACAGGAATGCGCCGTATATATGGAATGAATCGGCAGTGGCCATAACAGGCGATACGGCAAGCGGAACATTATTATCATTCACGGAATGACCCACAGGTATTTGTACGTTATTAGGGTCGACCTCGCCGGAGAATTTAAGCCAGGAAATTTTAATTTCATTGCAGCTGTGGTTGATGCGGCAGGCGCCGTCAAAATATAAGAATGGGTCGGATGCTTTCAGGGTTACCCCGCCTTTATACCTGAAATTTGGGCTGATGGAAAAGTTAGCTGTATCTGAAACTTCAGTATTGGCAATGGTTTGATGTGATGTATCGACATGGATATTGCTGAAATACATGGGGCGCTTATTCTTGGCTCCGTCAATAAAGTCATAATGCCCCGAACCAGAATAGTTTTTCCGCGATGTAATACTTATATCTGCTTTATAAATAGTATAATATTTAGTAACCTTATTGGCCGTAATGGTCGAATTTATTAAAGGTTCCATAAAAGCATTCCGGTGCACGGTAATATTTCCACTATCCGGCACTATGCGTGCATCGGCCACATCGATATATGAAACCTGGTGTGCCGTAATAAGGCATTTCCTGAGATTAAACCTTGCCTGCGGAGAAATGAATTGCAGCGAATCCTGATGAGGAGCAACGGAAATAAATCTGGCTCCTGAAAGCTGTATATCCTTTGCCTCCCCTGTTTCGGTTTCCTTTTTCTTGGTGGTGCCCAGTTCAATTTCATCCTGGTCCATAAACCATTTGAATTCGTCCATGTAAGCTATATATTTATTCTCGTAAAAATGCACCAGTGAACCGCTCTGATTGCTTTTAAATTCTCCTATACGGGTTTCAAAATCAATGTCGCTTTTCATGTTGGTGGTTCCGAAGCCAATTTCCGAAGCAGAATCGGATGCACGTAAATTAAAGTTTGCGGTATCGGATGTTACACGGTGCTGAAGTAAACTGAAATTTGCAGATGTTACAAAAGCTTTCAGGAAATCCATTCGGCCATTGCCGGAAAGTAATTCAGGGGAAACCGTGAGTGTGCCATGGAATGTGGCAAACTTATTGTAACATGTAAAAGGAGTCAGTAAATCTTTTACGTAAAGTAAATTTTGTTTCGGGAGCCAATGTTCATACACAGTATCTCCATGGGCCTGCGGGAATTCGGGCCGCGCTTTTTGTTCTGCCACATCAAAACTTTGGGCGCGCGCATTCATCGAATCCGGGAAAAATATAAACCTGTCGGACTTTGAAACCGAGGTTACATATTTAAGTGTTCCGTCGCCAATCAAGCCCTGGTTGCTGAGCTTTAATTTATTGTATAATTTGCCTTTCCCTTTGTAAAGGTCCATACCATCGGCGGTCGCATCATGCACAAACCCGAGGGAATAATCGGGCTGTAGCCTTAATGTTTCGCGAATTTCAGGCACTATATCTGCCGAAGCAAAGGTACCATCGAAATGCAGCCTTGAATTTGAAAAACTGCCCAAACTGTCGATGGTGAAGGGGTCCTGTTTAAAGTAAAAGTTATCGCGTTTATATACTCCATTCTGAATATCCTTTGTATCATAATACACAAATGTATTGGTATCGCTAATTAATATGGGATACTGCTTTAATGACTTCAACCCCGATTTATTAATGGTTTTATCGATTAGCAATTCTCCGCTTAAATGCCTTATCAAACTCTTTACTTTTACGATAGGATATTTTCCGGTGGAATCTTTTGTATATGAGTTGGCATACAAGCGCAGGGAATCCACATTTTTCATTTTTATTTTAAAATCGGCATAATCGAAATCGAATTGTTTTCCATAAAAAGCAAAACGCCCTGCACGTATACTTCCGGCAAAAGTCACTTCGCGGTTACGGTGCAAAACCAGGTGCCTCTTGGCGGGAAACAGTATTACATTCTGGGAATCGCTTACATCGACAACACCCACGCCGCTTAAACTGATATCATAGTTATTTAAATTCATCACACCGTTATCTTTCACCGTAGAGTCATTTACAGGGGTTGAATCATTGGCACTTCTTTTAGCCGGGTCTACCGAATGGTAATCCAACACATCATAATCGGCTTTGCCGGAACGGTTATCGATAAAAGTAAAGAGCTTATCTTCCACATGTATCCGGTCTGTTTGTACATCGTAATTTACAACACCTATAATAGCGAGCCTGAAAATAATGGGCCGCAATTCATCGGAAGTGATGCGCATAAAGGAAGCCATGTCGTCCATCAATAAATCGCGTGAATTGATGGATTTGGAGTATTTGGCAATTTCCACTATCGGGCTCATTCCTGAAGGGTCGCGCAGTTTTTCATATAATTCCGGACGGAAAAAATCCTGCGACTCGAAATCGGCTGTCGTTTGCGTATTGCCTTCTATCATCCGAAACTCGATTTTAGGCTGGTCGGTATACCATGACAATTCTTCAAAAAACATATTTACTTTATGGTACGTATCAAAGAATGGCGCTTGAGATAATCCCTGTGTGGAACGTATTAAGGAAATATGTTTTTTGCTGATGTTGTATATCATTTGTATATCCGGATGGAATATGGAATCCCCATCCAGTGAAAAATTAATGCGGGCATCATCAGCCGTAATATTATCTTTTGTAATACCGTAGAAAAGGGAAGAGGTGGTTAAGAATGGCTTGTTATTCCGTTTAAAAATTAATTGCGCAGGTTCATCTTTTGTACCCGAACCGACAAATCGCCTGCCGCGCATGGAGAACCCTCCGTTATAGGTTACATCCGGAGTGAGATTAGGAATAGAATAGCGCTTTCCGTAGGATACAAAACGAGGATAGGTTTCCCGTTCTTTTGGTTCTGTTATGTCCCGTTCAATCACCCTTCCTTCAAGGGAATGGTCAAAATAATTTTTATTCCAAAAGGTAACGGAATCGGCAAAGAAACCGCCTTCTTTAAATATAATATTATATTTTTTCAGTTCAGCATAAACATCAGCGGCAACGAGGCCGGTTCGGCTCCAGTCGGTTGTTCCACCCATTCCTTTCCATGTCCCTTTTATGGGAAAGTAAATCCCCTTGGTTCCATAAACAAGTATGGTATCATTTCGTTCGTTGGCACATTTCAAATCCAGTTTATCGAATATGATTTCCTGGGTACTGTCGCAATTAAACTGATACTCATTCGTGTTAGTACTCCAGGTAACGGTAGGTGATTTAAACATTATGCCCGACCCGAAAAGATTTTCGCACACGGAAAGATATGTGTTCAGGTTTGTAAATGGTTTTTGCTTCATTTGCTTTTCAAGACATACATCCCACTGGTCAAACTTTTCCTGTGACTGACCAGATTTTACAAAGTTCTTCATGCTGCTCAAAAACGATTGAAAGGTAGGATATACCTGCATTTTCTTTGACAGCATTTCATCTGCAATCCGGTAGGTTGCGTGTTTCAGATAGGTAGTATATGCGGGAGATTTCCATTCTATAATAAAATCTTTCATAAAATCCTTAATTCCGCTTTTATCGGCAAGCCCTGTATTCAGATAACTTTCCACTTCATCTATAAACTTAATAGAGTCATGGTCGAATTGGGTCATTCGATTTCCCTGACCGTTGCAATAATTTACAAGACACAAAAACAACGCCAGAAAGAATATATTCTTCAAAAATTTCATTGAGGAAACGAATGAATTATGGTTATAAAATCTTTTGCAACAAGCGAAGCTCCGCCAATCAGACCGCCATCAACATCAGGGCAGGCAAATAATTCGGTGGCGTTTTTAGCATTGCAGCTTCCTCCGTATAAAATGGAAATCATGTTAGCTGTTTCTTTGCCATACTTCTTTTCAATAAGGGTACGGATAAACAAATGCATTTCCTGTGCCTGGTGGCTGGTGGCCGTAAGCCCGGTTCCTATTGCCCAAACAGGTTCATACGCCAAAACTACTTTAGCAAATTCTGTTGCCGGCAGGTGAAACAAGCTGTCGGTTATCTGTTTTTCAATAACCGCAAAATGTTCCTTGGCATGTCTTTTTTCTTCCGATTCGCCCACACAAAATATGGGAGTGAGAGATTGACCAAGTACAATATTTACTTTCTTTTTCAGGTCCTCATTTGTTTCGTGAAAATAACTTCTCCGCTCCGAATGTCCAATAATTACATGGCTTACACCTAATGATTTTATCATTGCGGCAGATACTTCTCCGGTAAAAGCTCCACCTTCTTCATGCGCACAATTTTGTGCGCCGGTAAACATATTCTTTATACCGTGTGAATGGCGCGCCACCTTACGCAAATAAGGAAACGAAGGAATCAATATTTTAACTATCCCATCGGCTTTTTCGTCATCTTTTAATGCGATGGTAATTTCATCTACCAACTCTACTGCTTCTGAATAAAGCTTATTCATTTTCCAGTTTCCGGCTACTATTTTCTTTCGATTCATTTTTTTATGTTTTTCTTTGGTTGTTAATTCAGACAAATCATAGTTCAGACATTTTTTATTCTAGGGTCCAGTAACCCATAGGAAATATCGACCAATATATTAATAATTACGAAAAGCGATGATGTTACAAGTATCACTCCCATAATTACAGGCAAATCAAACCGCCCAAGTGCATCTACAATATTTTTACCGATGCCTTCCCAACCGAATATATATTCTACAAAAACGGCTCCGGCAATAAGGCTGGCAAACCAACCTGAAATAGCAGTTATAACAGGGTTAAGCATATTCTTTAGGGCATGTTTCATTACCACAGTACGCAATGGCAACCCTTTAGCAAATGCTGTGCGGATATAATCTTTGGTCATTACCTGCAACATGGAATTACGGGTTAGCTGTACAATGATAGCCAACGGACGTATCCCTAATGTTATGGCAGGAAGAATAAGATTCTGAAGTTGCAATACTTTGTTGCCGTCTTCATCAATAATGAAGAGGTTGCCCGTAATATTTAGTCCTGTGTATCTATTCAGCACATGCCCGAAAAGCCAGGCTATTATTAATCCGGTAAAAAAGGATGGACCCGCTAATCCAAGCACAGAAAGAACTATAGATACTTTATCGTAAATGGAATCTTTGAAGAGGGCTGCAATTATCCCCATAAATATTCCTAATACAGATGCAATTATAATGGCAGTAAATGCCAGAACAGCGGTATTTGGCAATGCAGATGCGATAATATCACTCACCTTTTTGCGGTTTTGATACGAGCGTCTTAAATAGGGAAACTTCAGTATCAATGCCCTGTTCTGAGTGAAACTGCAAACCTTTAAAGCATGGTTGTACTTTTCAGGGTCAAAATAAATATGGCTTGAAACTACCGTTGGATTATAAATTGAGACAGGTGAAAGGTCGTTCACATATAAAAAGAAGCGGGCATAAACAGGTTCATCTAACCCCATATCTTTATGAATAATATCCAATGATTTTTGATTTACACGCTGGCCCATCATCAATCGGGCAGGGTCGCCCGGCAATACATTAAATAATAAAAACACCAAAACAAGCACACCGAATAATACGAGGAACCCATGCATTATCCGTTTGATGATAAAACGCAGCACGTTTAATGGAGATATTTTGCAGTTACATCTGCATAGGCAGGAATAGAATGGTAATGCCACATGGCTTTCACTACTCCGCCTTTAATCAATATAAGCCCGGGGTTAGAACGAATCATGGTTTTAAGCACAGTTCCATCGGTATTAAAGAACTTAAATGCAGTCTTATATTTCTTTTGAAAATCGGAAACAGCAGTCGGGTCGGATGCTGTAAGGCAAATAAATCCGATATGGCCTTTCAGGCATTCATTTGCGAGTGCGTTAATTTTAGTAATGGTTTCATCATCTTTATTCGCATCGGTGATAGTTTCCATAATAAGTAAAAATTGGTTTCCCTTAACGCTCAAAATACTATCCGTAACATCCGTTCCGGCCATTGCCGAAATATTGAAATCCTTAATTTTTGCTTCAACACCTTTTTTAGTTATTTCGGTTCGGCTGCTTACAAAAGTCCAATCGTTTTGATAATTATCAGGGAACTTATCAAACTCTTTTGTCTCGCCGCTTTTCTTGTTTTTAAGTGTATAGAAGAATTTCTCTTCATCAGGTATGCCCTGCATAGCTTGCTTAATGTCGGTACCCACTTTATAAGGGCGGAAATCCAATACAGGCAAATAATTATAACAGTAATACGCAAACCCTGTGGAGCCTGCAAGGAAAAGAATCACCAATATGTTCTGAGCTTTGCCGCCAATGGAATACATGTGCTTATTACCGAATATCAGTAATAAAATAAATACCATCAGCACCACATTTTTCCAAAACGACTGCCAGGATGTCATAGGAATTGCGTCGCCAAAGCAGCCGCATTCAAGTACTTTATTATAATGGGCGGTGTACCATGTAAGGAAGGTGAAGAAAATCATCATCAACGTGACAAGAACAAGTGTCAATTTCTTACGGTTGCCCAACAAAAGCATAAAACCCAAGGTCATTTCTATAATAGGAATAGAGAATGCCATGGCAAAAGCGAACTTATCGAGCCAAGGCATATTTAAGGCATCGGCGGCAAAATATTCATGCAGTTTAATGGTAAATCCTGCCGGGTCATCGGCTTTAACGAACCCGGAAAAGATGAAAAGTATCCCTACTAATACCTGCGAAATCTTAACGATTCTCTTCATGCTGCACTTTTTCGGTTAAACGTATTAACGCAAATATAGCATAATTCATCACGTCGTAATAGTTGGCATCAATCCCTTCGGAAATAAGGGTTTGCCCCTTATGTTCTTCAATCTGCTTGATGCGCATAAGTTTCATTAATATAAGGTCGGTAAGGGATGAAATGCGCATTTCCCTCCACGCTTCGCCGTAATCATGGTTCTTATCCTGCATAAGTTGGCGGCAGGCCCCTGTTTGCATATCAAACAGTTTTTCTACTTCATCGGCAGGAATCTCGGTACGGGTATCCTCCTTCATGTGCAATTGAATGAGTGCAATTACAGCATAGTTATAGATTCCGACAAAATCTCCGTTAATATCGTCACCCACCTTTTGCATTCCTTTTTCTTCAATGCTCCGTATGCGCTGGGCTTTGATAAACACCTGGTCGGTAATGGAGGAAGTGCGGAGTATGCGCCAGGCTGTACCATAGTCATACATCTTCTTCATGAAGATATCCTTTGCCGATTTAACAGCCGCATCATATTGCCGGAGTGTTTTTGTCATAAATAGCCTTAAATAAGATTTTCCAAAGATAATTGCAAAAAGGGATAAGTAGTTAGGGGGATGGGATAAGTATTAATAACTTTTGATAATTTTGACACTCTTTAAATACTTATCCCTTACTCCTTACCACTAACTCCTAATTTATGAATAAGAAATCGGAAATTAACATTACCGTTGAACTAAATGAAAACAACCTGCCCGTAAGCATGAAGTGGACCTCTACCGAAAACAACGAGAGCGGCGACTGCAAATCCTTTTTCCTTGCTTTATGGGACGGGAAAGAACAAACATCGTTACACCTGAATCTTTGGACAAAGGATATGGGTGTAGATGAAATGCGGCAGTTCATTCACCAAATGTTATTGAACCAAAGCGATACGCTGAAAAAAGCCACTGGCGAAGAAGCCCTTGCAGCCAGCTTGTACGATTACAGCCATGAATATGCAATTAAATCGGGGATATTGAAGGAACCGAGTAAGAGTTGAGAGAACATTAAATGAATCCATCACATCAGGAAAAAACAAATAAGTACCGTAAAGGAAGTTTATTGTATGCTTTAATACTCATTGGGATTGTTGCATTTCTTTTTTTAGGAATGCCAGATTCAATTTTATATGCAACAACAGGTTTTTTAAAATGGTTGCCTTTTGTCTTGATTTTTATTGTTATTCCAGTTTTATTATTTAGAACACTTCTTGGATTCACATCCATTTTTGGCTCTAAAATATGGCTGATTTTAGCTATTCCATTAGCATCTATATTAATTCTCGGACCATCATTTGGAATATATACTGATCATTACAAGAATACGGATTTATTAGAAAATGGTACTAAAACAAAAGGTATAATTGCTAAAAAATGGTATAGCATTGCCAAAAGTTATAAAGGGTATTATATCCAATGCGAATTCAAGGTAGATAGCTTAAAATTTTTAACATTTTCAAAAAAAGACGAAAATAATATATATAAGATTGGAGACACCATGACTATTTTATACTCCAAAAAGAATCCGCAAAATAATAAGATACTTCTCCCCTGATTTGTCATTTCCAAAGCTCCAAGCTATTTTTTACCTTTGTCTTTTAATTTTCAATTCTCAACTTTGCAATTAGTTTCATGTTCAAGAAAAAAATAGTCAACGACCCGATATATGGATTTATAACCATCCCCGATGGTATCATATTCCAATTGATTGAGCATCCCTGGTTTCAACGGTTAAGGAGGATTGAGCAGTTAGGTGTTACGCATTTAGTTTATCCGGGTGCTATTCATACACGCTTCCATCACACGCTGGGCGCCATGCACCTTATGCATAAAGCTATTGAAACCTTACGCTCTAAAGGGGTTGAGATTACCGAAAAAGAGGAAGAGAGCGCCAAACTTGCAATATTATTGCATGATATAGGGCATGGGCCGCTATCGCATAATTTGGAGCATAGCATAGTGCATCATATTCCGCATGAGGATATGTCTTCCATATTTATGGAGAAACTAAATAAGGAGTTCAACGGGGAATTGACACTCGCTATGAAAATTTTTCGCAACGAGTATCCCAAAAAGTTTTTGCATCAGCTTGTATCCAGCCAACTGGATGTGGACAGGTTGGATTATTTAACCCGCGATACATTCTTTACCGGAGTATCGGAAGGCGTTGTTGGCTACGACCGTATTATAAATATGTTGAGTGTGGCTAAAGGCAATTTGGTAGTGGAAGCCAAAGGCATTTATTCTATCGAGAAGTTCATTATTGCAAGGCGGATTATGTATTGGCAGGTTTACCTCCACAAAACGGTTCTTTCAGCCATGGAATTGGTTGTTAATATTATTGACCGTGCCAAAGAAATAGCGGCCGCAGGCGGAGAATTGTTTTGCACACCCGCATTAAAACTGTTTATCTACAATAGCTTCAACAAGAAAGATTTTGAAAAGAATACTGAACTGGTGAATGCCTTTGCCATGTTGGATGACCATGATATTATGAGTTGCATAAAAGTATGGATAAGCCATCCCGATTTTATTCTGTCTACCCTTAGCGATTGGCTAATAAACCGCAGGCTTTACTCTACCTTTTTACAACAAGAGCCTTTTGCAGAGCAAAAAGTAAAGCAATTGATTAAAAAAGCCAAAAGCAAATACGGGTTGAATGATAAAAATGTTTCCTATTTCGTTTTTTCGGGAGAAGTAGAAAATGCCATCTATAAGCATGATAAAGTATCTACCAATGGAGGCCGAATAAACATTCTTTACCCCGATGGTAAAACAATGGATATTACCAAAGCATCTGACTATCCCGGGGCGGGAGAGTTGGATAAGATTACCCATAAATACTTTTTGTGTTATCCCAAAGGACTTTTGAATTAAAAGAAATCATTATGTTTGTGTTTAATTAAATCTTTTAAATCAAACACTTTAACTCCCCTGAACATGAAAATCATTAAATTTTTACCGGTACTGGCCGGGCTGGCACTTTCAGCACCCAATCTTTCGGCACAACAAGCCAATTCACAATCGCAACAAAGTAACAACCCAATGCAAAAAAATTTAGAAGCAATGGCAGAGCATCAATCTATAAGGATGCAACAGACATTGGGTTTAAGTTCTGAACAATATAAATCAGTTTATACAATCAATTTAGATTTTGGTAATGGAATGCGGGATTTGCAGCCCATGGATACCGCGAAAAAGAGGGCATTAGTTAACGAAAAAGACGCTAAAATGAAATCAGTTTTAACTGATGAGCAATACCAAAAATATTTAACACAACAAAAGAGGCCTACTATGCGACAGGAACGAAGCCCTGCTGCCACTCCGTCTAATCAATAACTTTCATTAGTCCTAATCAGTAATAAGTTATCACTATTATTTATATCTTTGAAAAGACCTCGCAATTTTAAATATAAAATAACGTCTAATCATTCACAACCTAAAAAAACAACATTATCATGAAAATCATCAAATCATTGGCTTTAGCCGCCGGACTGGCACTTATGACTGCCAATGTATCGGCACAGGAAAAAGCGCAGATGGACCCTCAGGCATGGGCACAGAGGCAAACAGCGCAAATTAAATCATCCATATCAGGCATTACGCCAGACCAGGAAAGTAAAATTTTAGCCATTGAACAAACCTTTGCAAAATCTATGCAGGATGCCAAAGCAGCAAGCAATGGCGACCGGGAAGCTATGCGCGCTAAAATGGAGCCGGCCCGCCAGCAAAGAGATGCCCAAATTAAGGGTGTTCTAACTGCTGACCAAGGCATTCAATATGACAAATACACACAAGCCCACCAGGGAATGGGCAGCCACAGAGGCGGTAATTAATTAACTAAGTAATTCCTGTCAAAAGCCTCCAATTACTTGGGGGCTTTTCTATTTAAAGGAATATGATAACTATCAGCGGGGTATATGAGTTATGGCATTAATTGCATATATTGCTGAATTACCTTTGTTAGGCAGTAACATTTATTAACAAAGGCTTCTATTAGCAACTATCGTCTAATTGATTGATGGTAATCCCTAAATATCGTTCTTATGAAAACACTTATTTATTCCGCGCTGCTGCTGACCCTAACCGCTGCAGGAGCAAATGCCCAGCAAGTAACATCGCATACTCCCTGGACAAAAGAAGATTCCGCCGCAATTAATGCATTGGCCCTATATCCCGATTCGGTCAGGAGGGAGATTTTTACGGCTTGCGAATACCCTGCCATTATTGTGGATGTAGCCAGTTTGCAAAAGAATTCGAGCGCAGCTTTTGCCGATTTAGTAAGCAGCTATTCTAAAACAAAACAGGAAGATGTCTGGAACCTGAGCCGCTATCCTAATCTTATTTCAAGGTTGGTTACAGGCGGAAAAAAATCGAAAGAAGATATTGAAACCATATTGAATGACTATCCGGCGGAAGTGCATGATATGGCATTGAAATATGGCAGAGACGAATACGACCTGCTGAAAAAGGTGAATGACTTGCAGATTAATACCAATGAACAGTTTAACGATGTAATTTCCCCCTATCCGGCCGATGTGCAGAAAGTATTTACCGACCTGCTTCAAATGCCGGAAGTAATGAATTTGCTGAACGACCACCTGAGCCTTTCTGTAAGAGTGGGCGACCGCTACAAACGCAACCCTGAATGGGTAATGCATAAGAGCGACTCTACCGCTGCGGCAGAAGCAGCTGTTAATGCGCAACAATTAGCCGATTGGCAAAATACTATGCAAACAGATACCGCTGCACAAAACGAAATGAAACAGGCAGCCAATGAATACGCCACCGATAATGGCTATAACCAAAGCGATGTAGATGCTCCGCTGGATGATGCCGACATAAACAATTATGCCGTTTTCCCTTATTCTTATTGGTTTGGTTATCCAACCTGGTATCCTTACGCTTATTGGTATCCTTATCCGTATTGGTATGATTGGGGTTTTTATTATGGCCCTTACGGTAACATGATATGTTTTGGTTTCCCTTCTTATTACTTTACCAACTGGTATTTCTGGGGACCTAGCCACTGGCACAGGTATCCGCATCTTGGTTCTGCTTATATCAGCCACTATTACGGACAACACAGGCTAAACACCATGAGCAGACAGGTGGTTCATAACTGGGTGCACGAAAACAGGGCCTACCTGCCTAAAGATTTCATACACAATGATGCCACACGGGTGGCTGCTTTGCGCCAATATGGCGAACTGAATGAAAAGGTAATGCATAAAGACGGTTCCATAAATTTACAGGAACGTAATACCTACCTGGCAAAAAATGCTGCCAAATACACGGCGCTCAATCCTAACCCGGAGCAGCCCAAAGTGCCCGATGAAAAGCAAGGTGCTGATGTTAGGCAACCCTATACAAGGCAACCGGTGGTAAACCCGCCAAGAGGCCAATCTCAAAGGGCGCAAGCACAACCCCAACAGCAACGGAGCCTGCAGCGAAACACCCAACCCTATTCCAATATTCAAAGGGCACAATCGTACCATAGCAACAGCTGGCAACAAGCCGAACCTACTTACCATGCGGCACCTTCTTATTCTGCACCGGCACGCTCGGCACCCGCACCAAGCGGCGGTGGCGGCGGTGGCAACAGAGGCGGTGGCGGTGGAAGACGCTAACCTTTCTCAATTAAAAGGCATGAGCTATAAACTATGTGTTTATAGCTCATTTTTTTTGCAGTTTTAATTTTTTGTGAAATGCAACACTTTATATGACTTTATAAAGCACCGTATTTTTGTGTTATTTTTTGATAAATAGACACTTACAAGCGCAACAGTACTTTAAAGCTACTGTTGCATTTCACTAGCAATGGCAAATGCAAGCTAATTACCTGGTATTTATAATACACTATCTTTACGGAATGAAAAAGCTACTCCTTTTGGTTTTCATTTTTTGTTTTTTATTTGTAAACGGGCAAACATGGAAATGGGGTAAACTTGAGCCGATTCCTTCTGACCCTTCACCCTATTATCTTGACCATATAATTGCATCAGATAATAGTGGCAATATTTACTTTACAAACGATTACAATTCAACTCCAAACCTAGTTAGATTTGACCAAAATGGTGTTTTGAAATGGGACATCCAAGCCTCCTACTGTAATGGATGTTCATCTTCTGCTGTTGCTACCTATTCCGGAACGGCTTATTTAGGAGGGGTTTTCAGTTTCCCTTTTATGGTTTTTGGTACCGATACTATTCGAAATAATGCAATAAACCTGTTTATTGCAAAATTCGATTCTATCGGTTTATTAAAATGGATAGTTCCAACAACTAACAGAAATATTGCTGCAAAAGTGCAAACAATTGCTACCGATAGAGCTGGAAATGTTTATGCTACGGGTTGGTTCTATGGTTCCCTGGGAACTTTTCGCATTGGAAATGATTCAACTAAAGGTTCACTTAATAAAATGCCCTTCCTGATGAAATTTGATATGAATGGCAATCCCAAATGGATGAGAGCCGGAAAATCTGTAATTGACAGCGATATAGGAATTGTAAATTCTCTGACTGTTGATAATACTGGAAACGCATATATAACCGGAGCATATAATGGTACTGTAGTTTTTGGTTCAGATACTCTTCAATATTTTGTTAATAACAATTTAGCAGGGCCTTTTAATGCTTTTTTAGTTAAATATGATTCAGCGGGCAATGTAGCTTGGGTTTGGAATTCACCAATTAATTCAGGCAAAGGAAGCAGTACAGGCGTGGGGTTGGGAGTTGACCAATATGATAATGTATATCTTTCCGGTAGTTTCACTTCGGGAACTTTTACAATAGGTTCCCAAACGTTTGGGCCGGTAACCCAAATTACTCCATACTATTCAAAATTTAATTCTTCCGGTAGTGTGAGTTGGGCGAAGGAAGTAATGGAGTTAGATACAAATATTTGGGGTGCTGTGTCTCTTGCTTCAGATACCCTTAATAATGGTTATATGCTAATCAATTGCTCTAGCGGAGATGGGTCTTATGCTTTAAAACTTGGAACCGATACTTTTAAACTAAAGACTTCATCGCGAACAGCGGATTTATTGGTAGAGTTTGATTCTTCCGGTAAAGTGAAATGTGGAACTATGTTTACAGAAGGAGATGAAGATGATGGAGATGACATTAATGTGAGCCAATCTGGTCAATATGTTTATCTTACGGGAGACATTGTGGACACCTGCATTTTTGGCCCGGATACAATAAGTGGCCGTGAGGCCTTTTTTATTGCCAGCTGGCTGCCATGCAATCCTACTATTGAAACAGGAACAAAGGAAATTTTAAGTAATTCCAACCTAACTATTTTCCCCAACCCCTCCAAAGGCATCTTTACTATTCAGTCATCAGCTGTCAGTAGTCAGTTATCAGTTGAGGTATATAATATAATGGGTGAAAAAGTATTT
Organism: uncultured Bacteroidota bacterium; assembly: GCA_903916255.1. Lineage (GTDB taxonomy): Bacteria > Bacteroidota > Bacteroidia > JABEUT01 > JABEUT01 > JABEUT01. The sequence goes on along the minus strand of CAIWVW010000002.1, from coordinate 11,401 downwards.
AAAGAGACCCTTCGCTCTGCTCAGGGTGACAATCTCATTAACCTTAGCAGTGAACCAAGTGGCATTTATTTCTATCGCGTATCAAATGAAGATGGTAGTTTGGTTGGAGAAGGAAAAGTGATTGTTCAGAAGTAAAACAGATTCTTTACTCTGTTCAGAAGGACAATCGCACGTTTCACTTTTAACTTTTCACTTTTAGCTTATCACCGCCACAGCCCAACATCAACCCCTACATTTATTATAGGGTTTGAAAACGGATTGTAAATGGAATTATTAAAATTCCACAGGCCATATACATAAAAAAAGGTGCGGTCGGAAACTTCTTCTTTATAACCAATTCCGAGTAAGGGAAATGTAAGGTACCCTCTTTCAATCTGGTATGAATATAAACTGGGCTCTGGAACATTCAGCACATCGAATTCGCCCATTACAAATATTTTAGACAGTTCTTCAGGCAAAAAATACATGGCTGCCACACGGGCTCCGTAAGTGCTCGAGGTGTAATTGCCAAAATAAGGGTCATTCACCTTCAGATATTGGTAAATAGGACCTATGCCTGCAATAAATTTTTCACCTGCATGATAATTCAACATGGGTTCCAGTTCAATAAAAGTTACATCACCAAACTGCAACCCGAAACTTCCGCCCAATGATAAATTATCTTCAATAGTTTTAGGCGGCACACGTTTTCCTAAAGCGGAAGAATCGAATCCCGGCCTTACATATTGCGCTACGCAAATCGTAAAAAATGAAGAACCAAGAATGAAGAGTGCAACTGCAATTATTTTTTTCATACTACTTTCTAACGTACTGTGTAAACGTATCCTTACCCACTTTTATTTTAGCTGTTGCTTTATAAGCAAATTCCGGGGCCTTAACGCCTTCGCCAATTTTCAAGGTTGAAGTAAATACCCTGGCTTCGTCCCACAAGCCCTGTTTAATAAACGAGTATAATAATTTAGCCCCTCCTTCCACTATTACCGACTGAATATTTCGTTTATGTAATTCGGCCATTATGCCATCCAACTTATCGCCATCAAACTTAATCTTTACGAACGCTGTATTTCCCTTTTGAGCATTCTTCTTCGCGTTCAGTACAATTACAGATGCAAAGTTATTAAAGATATTAGACTCTTCAGGGATTCTAAGGTTGCGGTCCATTACAATCCGGATAGGGGAACGCCCTTTTACATGGCGGGTAGTAAGCGATGGATTATCTTTTATCGCCGTTTCAGTACCAATCATAATGGCTTGTTCTTCACTTCTCCATATATGGGAAAGCTTATTGGCTGCGGCTCCCGTAATTTTTAAAGGATTTTGGTTTTGTTGCCTAATCTTATCTATAAATCCATCCTTAGTCATGGCCCATTTCAATATGATATATGGACGATGTTCATGGTAAAAAGTAAAAAATCGCTTGTTCAAATCCATGCATTCATTTTCAAGTACGCCCGTTATTACATCGCATCCGCCGCGAACAAGTTTGGCAATACCCTTTCCTTTCACCATAGGGTTTGGGTCAACAGAACCAATCACCACTTTTTTAACTCCATAGTTCAATATGGCATCGGCGCAGGGAGGGGTTTTGCCATGATGGGAACAGGGTTCAAGTGATACATATAGGGTTGACTCCTTTAGCAGTTCCTTGTTTTTTACCGCCTTAATGGCATTAATCTCTGCATGGGGTCCGCCATATTTTTCGTGGTGCCCCTCCCCTATTATTTTACCATTATGCACAATAACGCAGCCCACCATAGGGTTAGGTTCCACATTTCCAAGCCCTTTAGCCGCTAATATTAAGCACTTTTTAATATATTTTTCGTGGACAGGCAACTCTTAACTGATTATTTTCGTCTATATTGATTAACACTATATTTGGAGCATGAATATAAAGGAAGCCCGAGAATTATTTATTTCTGAACTCAAAAATTTATACTCAGCAGAGGAATCACAAACCATACTCAGCTATATATTTATTGATGCATTCAAGATTCCAAAGTTAACTATCATTTCGCAACCGCAACTTGAATTAGATGTTAAACAAGGTGAAAAAATAAACTCTTTACTAAGTGACCTGAAAAAAGGAATACCCATACAGCATCTGCTGGGTATAGCCCACTTTTATGGAATGATGTTGAAAATAACCCCAGATGTTTTAATTCCCCGCCAGGAAACCGAAGAACTGGCAGATTGGATAATTAAAGAACATGCAGGGCAAAAATTGAAAATTCTGGATGTATGCACCGGCAGCGGCTGCATAGCGCTTGCACTTAAAAAACATTTACCGCATTGCAACATTACAGCTATAGATGTTTCGGAAAAAGCGCTGAAGGTGGCAAAGCAAAACGCTGAAGATTTGAATCTGGAAGTTCATTTCAAAAAAATGAACGCCCTTAATTTAGTGGAAGAAATGCAGGATGAAACCTTTGATATTATAGTTTCCAATCCACCTTATATCCCATCGGCAGATAAAGATTCGGTGCAGCGTAACGTATATATGTATGAACCGCACCTGGCCCTGTTTGTGCCTGATGAAACCCCGCTGGTTTTTTATGATGCCATTGCCCGGTACGCAAAAAAATTAAAACCGGTAAGCCTTTATTTTGAAATTAATGAAGATTTGGGCGATGATTTGTCTGAATTGCTTTGCAATATGGCTTTCAGTGACCTTACCATTAAAAATGACTTAAATGACAAAAACAGGATGCTTAAATGCCGTCATTTTTAGTTAATATTGCAGCCCATTTTTATATCCAAGGTGGACAAGAAAGAGGCTGAAAAAGAAATAGCACGGTTAACCGCACTTATAGAGGAGCATAATTATAAATACTATGCCTTGTCGCAACCTGCCATAAGCGATTACGAATTCGACAAGTTACTTGAGAAGCTTATTCAATTGGAAAAGGAACATCCTGACTTGGTGAAACCCAATTCTCCGACACAACGGGTAGGTGGTTTTGTAAGCAAGGAATTTAAACAGGTAAAGCATAAATACCCTATGCTTTCATTGGCCAATACCTATTCGGAAGAGGAGTTGAATGATTTTGACGAGCGGGTGCGCAAAGTAGTTGGCGATGATTTGGAATATTGCTGCGAATTAAAATACGATGGCTTATCCATCAGCCTGATATACAAAAACGGAGACTTACAACAAGCTATTACACGAGGCGACGGTACGCAAGGCGACGATATTACTGTGAATGCAAGAACCATCCGCAGCATACCGCTGAAGCTGCATGGGCAAGGCTTTCCGGAAGAATTTGAAATGCGCGGGGAAGTATATCTGCCCTTAAAAATATTCGATAAAATAAACAAAGAGCGGGAAGATGCGGGAGATGAGCCCTTTGCAAATCCCCGGAATTGCGCTTCGGGTACATTAAAAATGCAAGACTCCGCAGAAGTGGCACGAAGGAAGTTGGATAGCACACTTTATTATATATTGGGCGAAAACCTGCCCTATCAGGAGCATTATGAAAGCCTTGAACATGCCAGAAAATGGGGGTTCAAAATATCCGAATATACCGAGTTGGTAAAGGATATGAAAGGGGTCCATAATTTCATTGCCAAATGGGAAAAGAAACGCCACGACCTGCCATTCGATATTGATGGGATAGTTATTAAAGTGAATTCCTTTAAGCAGCAGCAAATGCTTGGGCTAACGGCCAAATCGCCGCGCTGGGCAGTGGCATTCAAATACCAAGCGGAACGGGCATCTACATCGCTCAATAGTGTATCATTCCAGGTAGGCAGAACGGGTATCGTTACGCCTGTTGCAAATTTGCATCCGGTGCTGCTGGCAGGTACGGTAGTAAAACGCGCCTCACTATATAATGCCGACAGCATTAAAAAATTAGACATACGAGTTGGGGACACGGTTTGGGTGGAAAAAGGCGGAGAGATTATACCAAAAGTCACGGAAGTCGACTTGTCGAAAAGGAAACCACATTCGGTTCCGGTCGAATTCCCGGCAAATTGCCCTGAATGCCAGACCCCCCTTATTCGCAGGGAAGGCGAAGCAGGCTATGTATGCCCGAATGAAATGAATTGCCCGCCGCAGATAAAAGGTAAAATAGAGCATTTTGTTGCGAGGCGAGCCATGAATATTGAAAGCATGGGCAGTGAAACCATCGATTTGCTTTTCAAAGCTAATTTGGTCCATACTATTGCAGATTTATATGACCTGACTGTGGAACAAATTATCCCGCTGGAACGTATGGCTGAGAAATCGGCCACCAATATTATTGCAGGAATAGATGAATCGAAAAAAGTGCCGTTTGAAAGGGTGCTTTTTGCCCTTGGCATAAGGCATATAGGTGAAACATCAGCAAAAAAACTGGCTTATCATTTCAAAAATATGGATGCGCTTGAGAAGGCAACTACAGAGCAATTATTAAATGTTGCAGATGTTGGCGAAATAGTGGCTAAAAGCATACAGGAGTTTTTCAGTAATGCACATAACAAGAAAATTGTTGAAAAATTAAGGGAAAAAGGGCTTAACTTTGCCTTAAACTCGGAAGAATTAGCATTGTTCAGCAATGCGCTTGAGGGCAAAACCTTTGTTATTTCAGGCGTATTTGCAAAACACTCGCGAGACGAAATGGTGAATATGATAGAAAAAAACGGAGGCAAGCATGTAGGTTCCATATCAGCCAAAACATCCTACATTATTGCCGGCGAAAATATGGGCCCTGCCAAAGCGGATAAAGCAAAAAAACTAAACATACCGCTGATTACCGAAGATGAGTTTGTGAAAATGATTGAGAACAAATAGAATATACGCGCGTGAAATATCTTTTATATCCTTTTGCTTTTTTATACGGAACGATAGTAACCGTTCGCAATATATTTTTTAATATAGGCATCTTGCGTTCTCAGCGCTTCCCGCTATGGGTAATATCCATCGGGAACCTTTCGGCAGGCGGAACAGGCAAATCGCCGCATTCGGAATATGTGGCCCGTTTGCTTATTAAATTGAACAAGCAATATGAAAACCTGGATTTGCCGCCAAACAAAATCGGAATTTTAAGCCGGGGCTATGGTCGGATAAATAAAGGGTTTCTGCTGGTAAATAATTCGAGCAATGCAAAGGAAATTGGCGATGAGCCGATGCAACTGAAAAAAAGACTAAAGGATATATACATTGCTGTGGACGAACACCGGGTGCGCGGAATAAAGATATTGCTGAGTTTAAATCCGCAATTGCGCATGATAATTTTAGATGACGGTTTCCAGCACCGCTATGTAAAACGAAACCTTTCTATCCTCCTTACCAATTACAATGACCCTTTCTATAACGACAGCATGCTTCCGGCAGGAAGGCTGAGAGAACCAAAAGGCGGATACAAACGAGCCGATATTATTATTGTTACAAATGTTCCTGTAAACATTTCGGATGTGGAAAAGAAACTGCTTCTGAAAAATATCAAGTCGACCTCAAAACAAAAAGTATATTTTTCCAGCATATTTTATGAGCCACTTGCGCCGGTATTTAAAAATACCCCGGCTGCTCCGCCCATCGACAAAAACTGCACTGTACTTTTAATGACAGGCATTGCCAACACGCACAGCATTTATACTCATTTGGCGGAAATGGCGCGCGATGTGATTCATGTTCCATTCAGAGACCATCATATATTTACAAGCGAAGATATAGCAAAAGTGGCAAAAACATTCAATACTATTACAAACCCGAAAAAGATTATCATAACCACCGAAAAAGATTCCATGCGCCTGCATATAGGCGACCTGATGAAAGACTTTGGAACAGCGCCTGTATATTACCTTCCTATATCTGTTAAGGTGCATGATGAATCGGATTTTGAAAATGACCTTATTGCCGGCCTTAGCCCGTTAGATGCCAATAAACCTATACGGAAGATTCATACATAATTTACCCGGAACCTCTGTCTCATACATGAGAAAAATTGTTTGTGCGCTCCTTTTTTGTTTTCTTATTCCGATGACTCACGGCATTGCGCAAAAGTGGACCATGGTGTGGCACGATGAATTTGACGGTAATCTAATAAATGCTCAAAACTGGACCTTCGACACCGGAACAAAAGGAGACGGATGGGGAAACAATGAACTGGAGTTTTATACCTCAAGGCCTGAAAATTCTACTGTAGCAAATGGCAACTTGATGATTATTGCCAGAAAGGAAAATTATCTCAAAAGCCATTATACCTCGGCACGGCTCAAAACACACGGGCTGCAACGCTGGACCTACGGAAAAATAGAAGCCCGAATAAAATTGCCTTTCAGGCAAGGGTTATGGCCTGCCTTTTGGCTGCTTGGCGATACTATCGACTTCACCGGATTTCCTTATTGCGGAGAAGTGGACATTATGGAATATGTAAACGACGACCCGACGCTGCATGGTACTATGCACTGGGCGAACAATGATGACCTGTCAAGTTATGGAGGAACAACAACAATTAAAAAACTGAATGATTACCATATATATTCCATAGAATGGGATTCCGCTTCCATAAAGTGGTTTGTAGACGGAAAAAAATATTGGGAAGGCTCAATTGCCGATAATATTCATCAAACCGATGCTTTTCATCGTCCATTTTATATTCTGTTGAATATGGCAGTAGGCGGTGGATGGCCCGGAGACCCTGATGCATCGACAAACCTTCCGGATACGATGTATGTAGATTACGTAAGGGTTTATAAGATGTCGCCCGGCAAATAGAATTTGGGTTCTTACTCAAAATATGATTTAGACCCGGGGTGTATCTATTCAAAATTTTTATTTTTGCCTGCCGATTCTAATAAAGAACATATTAACTAAAAAAATAAAACCCCATGTCAGCACTCCAGGAATTTAAAAAGTTCGCCCTTCAGGGCAATGTAATTGACCTTGCTGTAGGTATTGTTATTGGCGCAGCATTCAGCAGTATCGTCAAATCACTGGTAGACGACATTATTACCCCGGCAGTATTAACACCTGCTTTGAAAGCTGCCAAATTAAGCGATTTAACCCAGCTTGTAATTCCGGGTACTGCCATTAAGTATGGCAATTTTATTTCCAATATCCTATCGTTTTTAATTGTGGCGGCAGCTCTGTTTATTGTAATTAAACTGATAAACGCAGCCAAGAAAAAAGAAGACGCTGCTGCTTCACCACCTCCCCCACCTGCCATATCATCGACTGATGCGTTGCTTATGGAAATAAGGGATGCGTTGAAGAAATAAACCTTGTGTTTTCAAATATTTTTCTTAATTTGGTGTCTGTAAATTAACGCCTATTACTAATCCATTATGAAAAAAATATACCTCTTGCTTTCCGCATGCGGATTTTCTCTGTGCCTGAGCGCACAATTATCCACCACATTTACCATTAACACAAATTTGGAGAGGCAAGCCATCAGCCCGCTTATTTATGGCACCAATGGCCAGAGTTTCGACCGTCCGGATAATATTGCAGCCCGGAGATTGGGAGGAAACCGTATGACATCTTATAATTGGGAAGACAACTTCTCCAACGGGGGTGCCGATTACATCAATGATAATGATAATTATATGCCTTATGCCATTGGAGTGCCTAATGCCGATTACCTTGTTCCTAATATTGTTCTTTCCGCATTTCATGATACCTCACTAAGTATGAATTGCACTTCGCTTCTTACCCTTCCCATGTGCGGATATGTTTCGCGCGATGGAAACGGGGTTGTTACCAGTTCTCCGCCTTCGCCAAGGTGGAGGCAAGTTGTAAACAACAAAGGTTCTGCTTTTTCATTTATCCCCGATACTTCCGACGGTTATGTTTATGTAGATGAATGCATGAACAATTTGATAACTCAATTTGGCAACTCCTCTTCTTCTACCGGTATAAAAAATTATGAAATGGATAACGAATGGTCCATCTGGAACACATCGCAACCCCTATTGCACCCGGCCCAGCCTACCATTGCCGAAGCCATAAACAGGTCGACTGCATTATCGGAAACCATAAAAAGAATGGACTCGAATGCACTTGCTTTCGGCCCCGTTGATTATGGCTATTATTCTTATCTCCAGTTTCAGGGCGCACCGGATTGGAGTTTCTTTTCATCGTATGGAACCTTTTGCGCTGCATATCTATCCTATATGAAACATGCGTCCGATTCCATCGGCCATCGTTTGCTGGATGTGTATGATATACATTATTATTCTTCCGCCCAAGGGCTCGATAATAGCAACACACTGGAAGGAGTGGATGGCGGCGGTAATGATAGGGGTGTTGCTATTGCACGTATGGAAGCGCCGCGCACGTTGTGGGATTCCAGTTATGCAGAAAACAGTTGGATAGGGCAAAACTATAGCCCTGTTGTGTATATACGCGCTGTACAGAATAGTATTAATACATACAATCCGGGAACTAAAATTGCATTTACCGAGTATCAGTTTGGTGGCGAAAACCATATATCAGGCGGTATAGCAGAAGCTGATATGCTCGGTATTTGCGGCCGATTTGGTGTTTACTGGACTTCCATCTGGGGCCCTGTGGATACATTCCTTATTCCGGCATTTCAAATTTTCCGGAACTATGACGGGCACAACAGCACATTCGGTAATACACACGTTTATGCCAACACAAATAACTGGACAGCATCTTCCGTGTATTCTGCTATTCAAAGTTCAGACACCACGGTGATGAATGTTATTGCCATGAATAAAGATTATGATTCGACACTGGTTGCCGATTTTAATATTACAGCCAATACCACATTTAATAAAGCTAAAATTTATGCTTTTTCTCAAACCGATACAGCAATAAAATATATGGGAAGCATAGCGATTTCAGGCAACCATTTTACATACACCATACCGCAATTAAGCGTATACCACTTTGTGTTATCCGACAGTTTAGTGAACAGCAGTGTTGCCTCTGTCAACAGTCCCTATAATGTGAGTGTGTATCCTAATCCTTCCGCAGGTATATATACACTTACCTATACGCCTGCATCAGTTGAAAATTTAACAATTGAGATAACGGATGTAACCGGAAAAACGGTTGAAACCCTTGTTGTAAAGTCAACCACAGGAATGACCCAGATAAACCTGCAAGACATGCCTGATGGAGTTTATCTGGCCCGCATTTCCGGTAACAGTGGAACTGTTGTAAAGAAATTGGTAAAGGAATAAGGGAACTATATTGACATAAATCAACTACAAAATATCATATAATATTTTCATTTTTATGATATTTTCCCACGCGACAAAATAATTGCCAAGGATAAACTACTTTTAGCACGTTCAATTATTATTGAACATGAATGAAAAAGTACATCCCCCTGAATGTTCTGGCTTTTTTGCTTATTGCAACAAGCCTGTTCAGCCAAAATAATTATAGCGGAGGTAATATACCTCAACCTTTTACGTACACGGAAAATGGGCTTAAGCACTATGGAAATGTAGTATATGGCCATGCAAAAGACTGGAAGGATTATGATGTAACCTTATCGATGGATATTGTCTGCCCCCGTTTTCTCGCAAACGATTCAATAAAAAAACATCCCGTAATTCTTCTGCTTCATGGAGGAGGGTTTGTACATTCATATAAAGAGAATCTGCGCAAAGAGATTGAGCTGATTGCCCGACAGGGGTTTGTTGCAGTTTCTATCGATTACCGCGAAGGCCTCAATCAATATCCCGATAAATGGGACAGCACATTATACCTGGCCCTATACCGTGCAGTGCAGGATACAAAAGCGGCGCTTCGTTTTTTAGCCTGCAACGCTTCAGAATATACAATTGACACCTCCTCTATTTTTATAGGCGGAGCAAGCTCGGGAGCTTTAACAGCGCTCTATTCGGAATACTATATACAGGCAAATTGGGAAAATAAATTTCCGTGGATAGGCAAATACCTTGGAAATACGGACAGTTCAACCAACACATTAAAAAGCGCTTATTCCGTAAAAGGGATTATTGATATGTGGGGAGGGATAGGTGATACTTCCAGTATATCAGCTTCCGATGCCAGGCGTTTGCCAATACTTATTTTTCATGGAACCGCAGATACAATTGTTCCATATACAAGCGCTGACGGACACTATAGAAAAATGGTACCTGTTCAGGGTGGATATCTTATTGCCCAACGCTATAAACACTTGCAGGGTTGTTACCAACTGACCACAATTGCTAAAGGGGAACACGTGAGTGGTTTAAAAACAAATTATCTGATACAGCAAATTACTCGCTTTTGCGAAAATGTGATACAAGGGGATTGCACTGCCGGGGAAATAACCCTGCCTTTTGAACCATAAGAGCACTTTTGCCACTACTCTATAAATTCCCCTTCCCAAAAAAAGGGCCTGATTTTTTACCGGATAATTATTTTTTTGCCGGGTAATTTACTTATCCATGGATTTGAGGTTCACTGCATACATAACGACAAAACCAATGCCGATAGCTGCATAAAATACTCCAGTCGCTGCACCTATGAATCCACTCAAATAATATATGGGAAGCCCTATATAAATAATTATTCCTGCAACATACAAGTAAAAACCAGCCTTCCTCAACCGAAGCATCATAATAGCGCCAAAAAGAGTCAGTAAACACGATACTAATTTTACAAGAGCCATTTCCTTTATTTTAGCGGGCGTTGAATTTTCAGCCGCCGACTGAAACATATTTTTCAGGAAACTGGGAGTTTGCTGGGTTTCCATTTGCTCCCTGTATTCGCTGTTTATGGAGGAAACAACATCAGCAGTAGCAAAGCTGAAAAAAGACCCGAGTATACCAAATCCGCTGCCAACAAATGTAAGGATACAAATAACAAGCAGAAAAACGTTTTTCTTTGGAATTGGAGGCGTGGTTATGTTTGTGATTTCCGGAGTAGTGTTTTCCATATTTTTTATTTTATCTCACAAATATATAAATTTAATTAAGATTATTATTTTCCCGCTTATTCTTTTACATTATCTACTCTCCCACAAAAAAAGGCGAACCAAATGGTTCGCCTTTTTTATTCAGTTGTCAGTTGCCGGCTATTAGCTCTTATTGCGTTTTAATCACCTTTTTCTGACCCACCATAGTACCGTCTTTATCCAATATGCGGATTAAATAAATTCCGTTAGGCTGGTCGGAGATATTAATCATGAGTTGTGCTTCGTGGATAGTGGATTGAGCATATACTCGTTGGCCCAGCAGGCTGTAAATTTCAACTGACCACCCGTCTGCCGACGAGGCAGGCTGACCACTGACTCCGGACCACTGAATGGTAAACTGTCCGGTGTTCGGGTTGGGATAGAGGTTGATGTTATCAATGGTTTGGCAGCATACGGGTGGTTGTTGCTGTTCGGGTTCATTGCCTTTATCCTGTGGCAAGGCATCCGGACAGGCCAGGGTTACACTGTTGGTAGCGGTACATCCATGGGCATCGGTTTCTTTCACCGTATAGGTTCCG
>CAIWVW010000001.1 GCA_903916255.1 uncultured Bacteroidota bacterium | reverse complement strand
TAAAACGGATTATCACAATCATCCGATAAACCCGCTTTACAAAGCCTTTTACGGCAGGGCTGAAATAAAAACTGCTGCTGCCTATTGCTACTTTACCAAAGGCAGCATGGTGCAAGATTTGGTGCATCAGGTAAAATATAACGGTAAAAAGGATTTGGGTGTCCGCCTTGGCGGATGGTATGGTGCGGATTTAAAGAATACGCCTCCTTTTTCTGAACTGGATTATATAATTCCTGTGCCGTTGCATCCTAAAAAATTTAAACGAAGGGGCTATAACCAAAGTGAATGCTTTGCAGAGGGGCTTTCAACAACAATGAAAGTGCCTGTTTTGCCTAATGCACTTGTAAGGCTTAAAGATACCGAAACACAGACCAATAAATCGCGATTTTCCCGCTGGGAGAACGTGAAGGATGTATTTACAGTTGGGGATAAAGAACAATTGCAAGGCAAAAACGTTTTAATAGTGGACGATATTATAACCACCGGAGCTACTATGGAAGCCTGTATTCATGCTATAAATGGAGCAGGTGCAGCGAGTGTTTCGGTAGCATCTATCGGGTATGTTACCGATGAAATATCATAAGGTATAACTTGATTAATTTGTATTATTGTAGAATAGAAAATTCCCTTGCCCTTTATGACAGCACGTATTTCCACTTTTGAACAATATCAGGAAGAGTATAAGAAGAGCATCGAAGACCCTGAAGGTTTCTGGGCGGGTATTGCTGAAAACTTTACCTGGAAAAAGAAATGGGATAAGGTGCTGGAATGGAATTTTAAAGAACCCAATATAAAATGGTTCCTTAATGCCAAACTTAATATTACCGAGAATTGCATTGACCGGCATTTAGCGCATAAAGGCCATCAACCAGCCATTGTTTGGGAACCTAACGACCCATCTGAAAAAAGTATTACACTAACATATAACCAGCTGCATGAGCAGGTGTGTACGTTCTCCAATGTGCTGAAAAAGCAAGGTGTTAAAAAAGGCGACCGTGTTTGTATTTATATGCCAATGGTACCGGAAGCAGCTGTTGCTATGCTTGCCTGCGCAAGGATAGGAGCAGTTCATTCGGTGGTGTTTGCCGGATTCTCAACGCAATCACTTTCTGACAGGATTAATGATTGTAATTGCGAAGTTGTTATTACCAGTGATGGGCTTTTCCGAGGAGCGAAGACGGTTGAACTAAAAAAGATAGTGGATGAAGCATTGGCGGTATGCCCTTGTGTCCGGAACGTAATCGTTTTGAAACGTACAGGCACTCCTGTTGAAATGAAGGAAGGGCGCGATATTTACTGGACAGAGGAAATGCAAAACAGTTCGGGTGATTGCTCTTCGGAGGAAATGGATTCGGAGGATATGCTATATATCCTTTATACATCAGGCTCCACAGGCAAACCCAAAGGGGTGGTGCATACAACGGCAGGATACATGGTCTATACTTGGTATTCTTTCCTCAATGTATTTCAGTATAACGATGGGGATGTGTATTGGTGCACTGCCGATATAGGTTGGGTTACGGGGCATTCCTATACTGTATATGCTCCGCTTTTAGCCGGTGCGACAATTGTAATGTTTGAAGGTATTCCCGTTTACCCTGATGCGGGGCGGTTTTGGAGCGTTATTGAAAAACATGAAGTAAATATTTTCTATACTGCACCTACAGCCATCCGTTCACTTATGGCTTCCGGATTGGATTTTGTAAAGCCCTACGATTTAGGCTCCTTGCGGGTTCTTGGTAGTGTAGGTGAGCCAATTAATGAAGAAGCCTGGATTTGGTATAATGAAAATATTGGCAAAAACCAATGCCCGATAGTTGATACCTGGTGGCAAACGGAAACGGGTGGTATTCTTATTTCCCCGCTTGCGGGAATAACGGAAACCAAACCAAGTTATGCTATGCTGCCCTTGCCTGGAGTGCAACCTGTGTTGTTGGACAGCACGGGCCATGAATTAACCGGAAATGCAGTGGAAGGCAATTTGTGCATTAAGTTCCCTTGGCCCTCTATGATTCGCACCACATACGGTGACCATGAGCGCTGCCGCCAGACTTATTTCGATACTTACCCGAATATGTATTTCACGGGCGATGGATGCAGACGTGATGCGGATGGGGATTATCGCATTATTGGAAGGGTAGATGATGTGTTGAAAGTCTCGGGACATCGTTTAGGCACAGCTGATATTGAAGATGCGATTAACCACTGCCCTGAAGTGGTTGAATCGGCTGTAGTAGGGTATCCGCATCCGGTGAAAGGGCAAGGTATTTATGCGTTTGTTACCTGTGATAAAGCCGAACATGAATATGCTGCGTTAAAACAAGATATACTTCATAACGTCACTAACCTGATTGGCCCTATTGCAAAGCCGGATAAAATTCAGTTTGTGCGTGGATTACCGAAGACACGGTCGGGTAAAATAATGCGTAGAATTCTCCGTAAGATTGCAGAAGGAGATACCTCAAACCTTGGAGATACCACTACTTTGATTGATCCTACAGTTGTGGAAGAAATTAAAAACGGAGTAGCGAGTTAATATGGAAATAGCCTTTATGTAATCATGAAATCAGTCCTCTTTACATCCATTATTTCGCTTTTCTTTTATTCTCTTTGTTTCGGGCAAGAAACAATTTTTGTGAATGATAGTATTTTGGATATTTACAAGACAAGTGGCATAGCTGACAAGTATTTTAAGCCTGAAGGTGTAATGGATAAAGATAGCCTCAAGCAAGGGAAATGGTTGGAGTATAATCTGAAAAGAATAGTCGTTATGGTAAATAATAATAATTTGGTACAACTTGCACGGGGAAAATTTTTATTGGATGAGGAGGGTAATTACAAAGACAATAGAAGGGAAGGGCTATGGGTAGATTATATGTTGGAGGATAAAACATTTAAAAAGATAAAATACTTGGAAATTTTATATGAAGGTGGCAAAAGAAACGGTAAATGTTCCATTTATTACAGTGATGGAACAGTTGCAGAAGAAGTGAATTTTCAAGCAGATACTGTTATTGGGCTTCATAAGGGTTATTATCACGATGGAAAGTTGTTTTGCGAAGTGAAGAGTATATTTCAATCAAAAAAGGACTCAATAGTTGCTGATGGAAAAGAATTCTATCGGAACGGTGCCCTAAAAAGTCAGGTTACTACTTTAAACGGTGACTATAACGGCCGCTTACAAAAGTATTATGAAAGCGGAAAACTCATGGAATCATGTTATTTTAAAAAAGGGAGAAAAGATAGCGTTTACAAATATTATTATGAAAATGGCCAACTATGGACAGAAAAGCATTATCAAAATGGTTTATTGATGGAGGTGGTTTCAAATTTTGACGAGCACGGAAACACACGCGAAAAGGGCACTTTGATTAATGGAACTGGTACTGTTATTCTGTATGATATGAAAGGAAAGGAGTATATGGTTGAAACATATGAAAATGGAAAGTTTATCAAACAAGATATGAAAACAATGGTGTATCCTTTTAATGGTGGGATACCAGCAACTAAAACTTTGAAATAGTAATTTTGTTACCCTTATTAAGTATCGCAAGCTCACGATGAAAAAAAATATCTACTTCGCATCCGATTTTCATTTAGGCGCTCCAAACCGCGAAGAAAGCCTTATTCGTGAAAAACGCATTGTTCAATGGTTGGATGATATAAAGAAAGATGCCCGGGAAATCTATTTGATGGGCGACTTGTTTGATTTTTGGTTTGAATATAAAACAGCCATCCCAAAAGGATATACAAGGCTATTGGGGAAGATTGCCGAGCTAACCGATTCAGGAATTCCTGTTTCCGTGTTTACAGGCAACCATGACATGTGGATGTTTGATTATTTGCATGAAGAATTGGGTGTCACTATCTACCGCAAACCGATAGAGCGCGAATATAACGGCAAGAAATTTTTCCTTGCCCATGGCGATGGGCTTGGGCCCGGTGACCATGGCTATAAATTCATTAAAAAGGTTTTTGCCAATCCGCTTTGCCAATGGCTCTTTGCAAGAATACATCCTAATTTAGGGATTGGTATCGCTAATTATTGGTCACGGAAAAGCAGGCTGGCACAAGGAAAGGAGACATATAAGGGCGATGATAACGAATACTTGGTTTCCTTTGTTAAAGGAAAATTAAAGACCGAACATTTTGATTATTTTATTTTTGGGCACAGGCATTTACCCTTAACTATTCCAATTGGAGATGCCCTTTATATTAACCTTGGTGAGTGGGTTAATTTTTCTACATACGCTGTTTTTGATGGAGAGAAACTGGAGTTGAAAGAGTATAAAAAGGACAATAAAAACCCTGTTTAATTCATTTATGAAGAATGTTTTAAAAATAGTTTGGAAGGTTACCAAATGGGCTCTAGTATTGTTCTTCGGAATAAGTATTCTGTCGGTAATTGTTTTCAGGTGGGTGCCATTTTATACTACACCTATGGTCATAATCCGCAGCATTAAAGAGAAGTTTGACAAAAAGCCCGTCCCCATTCGTAAGGAGTGGGTTTCGATTGATAAAATATCACCCAACCTGCAATTAGCTGTTTTCTGTTCCGAAGACCAGCAATTCTTCACCCATCACGGATTTAATTTCGATGCTATTAAGGATGCCTGGAAGCATGATGAGCATTCTAAAAAGATACGGGGTGCAAGCACTATCAGCCAGCAGGCTGCGCGTTGTGCGTTCCTGACTACGCACCGCAGTTGGGTTCGTAAAGGTTTTGAAGTTTATTTCACCGGGTTGATGGAATTATGCTGGAGCAAAAAACGCATCATGGAAGTATACCTGAATGTAATTGAATTTGGCAAAGGAATTTTTGGAGCAGAAGCCGCTGCGGAGTTTTATTACCATAAACATGCAAAAGATTTAACCCGACAGGAAGCCGCTGCCCTTGCGTCCATTTTGCCCGACCCGTTGAAATGGAGTCCTGTTAATCCCGGACCTTATGTAGCGGAAAGGCAAGCATGGATATTGGGCCAGATGGATCATTACGGGACTCTTGATTTGAATAACCCGCCTAAGTAGGATTTTTTACCTAATTTCACAGCCCAAAATCCACTATGGATAAAGACATTTTTGATAAATATGAGCCTATTATAGGGTTGGAAGTACACATACAGCTTTTAACCAAGAGTAAGGCCTATTGCAGCGATTCTACCGAGTTTGGCGCATTGCCAAATACACAAGTCAGCCCTATTTCATTAGGGCACCCCGGCACATTGCCGATGGTGAATAAAAAGGTAATTGAATATGCGGTTAAACTTGGCTTGGCTTGCAAATGCAATATAACCGAGGAGAATCAATATTCCCGGAAAAACTATTTCTACCCCGATTTGCCAAAAGGCTATCAGATAACCCAGCAGCCTACACCTATTTGTACGGGTGGATATATTGCAATAAACACCAACGGCGGAAGGAAAAATAAAAAGGTTGAATTAACCCGTATCCACATGGAGGAAGATACCGGAAAAAGCCTCCATGAGCAAGACCCTGACTATACTTTACTCGATTTAAACCGTGCCGGAGTTCCTTTGCTTGAAATGGTAACGGAGCCTGTAATATCCAATGCAGATGAGGCATACAGCTATCTTACCGAACTAAGGCGCTTGGTTCGTTATTTGGAAATTTGCGACGGAAATATGGAAGAAGGCAGTATGCGTTGCGATGCGAATGTGTCAGTTAAGTTGAAAGGCGCAGCCAAATTTGGTACGAAAGTAGAAGTGAAAAATATGAACTCTATCAGCAATGTGCACGCTGCTATACAATATGAAATTAACAGGCAGATAGAAGAATTGGAGGCAGGTGGGACCATATATCAGGAAACGCGGAGTTACGATGCCAATACAGGAAAGACATTCACCATGCGAACGAAAGAAAGTGCCGATGATTACCGCTATTTCCCCGAACCTGATTTGCCCCCCGTAATGGTTTACCCGAAATATATTGATGAGGTTCGACTAACATTACCGCCTTTGCCTGATGAGTTGTATGATAAATATACAGGCGCATTCAAGCTAAGTGATTATGATGCTTCTGTAATAATAGATAATAAGGAATTTGCACTTTACTTTGAAGAGTTGAGTAAACTTACAACAAACCATAAAGCAGCCGCTAACTGGATGATGGGCGATGTGAAATCACACTTGAATGAGAATGCAATTACCATTGATAGGTTTCCTTTGAAACCTGCTAATATTGCAGATATCATAGCGCTGATTGATTCCGGCAAGGTGAATTATACGATAGCTTCGCAACGTATATTTCCGGCACTATTAAAGGAACCGAGTAAAACTGCGTCTGAAATAGCGCATGAAAATAACCTTGTGCAGGAAAGTGATACAGGAGTTTTAGAGGAATTCATAAAAGAAGCCTTGGCGAAATATCCCGAAAAAGTAATGGAATATAAAAATGGTAAAGCAAGCCTGCTGGGGCTTTTTATGGGTGAGATTATGAAACTATCCAAAGGCAAAGCCGACCCCAAAAAAGCTACACAATTATTGAAAGAAGCGTTGGAGAAATAGACGTGAATTTTATCATAGCAACATATAGAAAGTCAGTACTTCATTGCGAGGAGCGAAGCAATCTCTCCCATTTAACGGAGACTGCTTCGCTCCTCGCAGTGACGATAGGATTTAACAAGTAACTCATTAAGACATGAAAACAAAAAAAATAGTTAGTCTCACAATCCCTTTGCTAATTGCCGGAGCTTTGTTTTTTTCTTCCTGCAAACATAATAAGTCTATGTCCTCAACATTTGAGTTGACTGGCCAACTGTCGCAGGCTGGGGAAGGGATAAAGGTTTATTTGGACAGGTTATTGCCCGATACAGTTCAGCATATTGATTCGACAACTATCGATAAAGAAGGCAAATTCAGTTTTCATACCATAGGTATTTACAAGGGTTTTTATACGCTTCGTATTACTGAGCAGGATTATGCTACCCTTATTCTTGATTCTGCCGAGAAGGTGCAACTGAACGGCAATGCGCAGAATCTGGGATATACCTATACGGTGGATGGTTCCAATGACTCGAAACTGTTTTGGGAATTCAATATGGAATCGAAGGTTAATATGATGAAGCGCGATTCGATGCAGCACATGTTTGAAGCAATTATGAACACCTTGGGCGGCAACAAAAAGAAACTTGATTCGTTGAATGATGCATTTGAAAAGCCTTATGATGCCCTGATGGATGAACAAAGCGCTTTTATAAAGAAATTTGTGAGTTCCAATTTAACCTCATTTGCTTGTTTGGCAGCTATTCAGCAATTGTCCCCGGAAAAGGATATGGGATATTATAAATCATTAGATAGTGCATTAACAAAGGCATATCCAAATTCTGTCTATGTTCAGATATTCCATACCAAAACTTCTGCCATGCTGAAAGTGGCTGTTGGCACATTGGCACCTGAAATTAATCTGCCCGATACCAGTGGCAATATGGTTGCTTTATCGAGCTTGCACGGTAAATATGTATTGATAGATTTCTGGGCGTCGTGGTGCGGGCCTTGCAAGGAAAGTTTACCCGGATTAGTGAAAATTTATGAAAAATATAAAGATAAAAACTTTACCGTTTTCAGCGTATCGCTCGATAAATATAAACCTGATTGGGAGGCTGCCATACAGCATTTCAACATGCCGTGGACACAAGTTAGCGAATTAAAATACTGGAGTTCTAAAGTTGTAAGCCTTTATAACTTCGACGGAATACCGTTCACTGTTTTGGTTTCACCGGATGGGAAAATTATTGCAAAAAAATTAGGTGACGAAGAGTTGGACCGTAAACTGGATGAACTTTTGAATAAGCCGAAACCATAGCCATACGTCACTGCGAGGCTTTACGAAGCAGTCTTGATTTAAGTAAGAAGTGTAATTGCAATTCTTCGGGTAAGATTACTTCACTACGTTCGCAATGCCGAACCTTAGCTTTTAAAATACGGGCTAATCAGTTCGATTACTTTTTCCGGAACAGGGCAGGGGCGGCCGTTTGTTGTTTTTACAAATACATGTTGGGTTTCGGCTTTGTTAATGCAGATACCATCTTTCAGGCATTCGTAACTAAAGGTGATGCGTGTGCCAGAGGGTATTTCATTTACTATTGTTCGGATTACCAATTCATCGTCAAAAAAAGCCGGCTTGAAATACTTGGTTTGATACGATAGAACAGGCAGCATAACGCCTTGTTCCTCCATAACGCGGTAGCTTAAGCCTAATGCGCGCAAAGCCTCTACACGGCCCACTTCATAATAGGCCGCGTAGTTGCCATAATACACATAACCCATGCGGTCGGTTTCAGCATAGCGAACCCTTATTTTAATTTCGGAGGTATACATAGTTTAGTCGTAAGTTGTCAGTAATCTGTTGTAAAGAATGAACACAAAAGTACAATAAAAGCCGTCGAAATTTAGCGGATAATGAAAATCTAAACGCTGCACTTTTATAGGGTTTATGAAGTACGGCAAAAAGTTTATACTTGTTGATATTCATGTTTTTAACAGGTTGTGCTGTAGAAATGGCTACTGTAGCGAATAAGTTGCATAGTAAATGTATGCCATTTGTAAAATAAATTATGTACAAACTGTAAAAAAGGTAGTTTTAACAGATGCCTTATCCGAAAAAATGTGTATATATTTGCATAAACAAAAGACGATATGTTTTCTCCGGTAGATATTCAGGAAGAGTTAATAAGAGTAAGGCAAAAACATGCCGAAGTACAAGGTGCGCTTATGAAAGAGGTGCAAGCCGCCATAAAACAAGGTAAACAGGCTGACGAGTATGTATTGAGCCGGTTGAGAACAGCACCAAAACCAGGGAAATCGAACATAAATCCGGATTTGCTGGAAAAAAACCGCATCTTTTCGTTAGATGATATTAAAACCATTTGCGTGAACTACCGACTCCGGTTTTTAGACAGCAAATACTTTAAAATGGAAGAACTGCCCTACGATGCCCTTATTGCCGTTAAAAATTTGGAAAAACATTTAGGCGAAGATGTGAAGCATTTGAAAATAATGGGCGCTGCCCGGTTTTTTAAATTGGAAGATAGCAATAAGGACCCTTTGCTATTTGCCCGCATAGATGATGCCAACTATTACCTGATACATAAATGGGGCAACGATTTTGCCTGGTACAATAAAATAATGGCCTACCCGTTTAGAAGTATAATGTCCTTATTAATCAGTATGGCTATTATTTGCTTACCCATTGTTTTTATCCTTCCGTTAATTATCTTTCACACGGCAAAGGATATACAATATTATCAAATGCTCTATTTAGCAGCGTTTGTTGTATACGCTGTTTTCGTGCTGGTTTTTGGCGGATTTACTTTTTATAAAAAATTCAGCAAAATATGCTGGAACAGCCCTTACTTTAACTGATGTAACAATTTATTCCCGGCAGCGTTATATAAATACACTCCTAAACCCACAATTACTATGAAATATTTACATCGTATTTTAAAGGCTAAGAAAGGTACAAATATTAAAGTGCATTTTAGCCAGCCGGCTAAAGTTTTATTACTGGGCGATTATCAATATAAAAACTACAAAGAACACCGCACGTATGACTATCGCGGCGGTTCATTGCAGCATAGCCCGCAAATGTTTGTTATTCCGAATGACGGCCTGTGGCATATAGTGGTTGAACGGGGAAGCTACTATCACCCTAAAAATATTGTGGCTGCTGTGGAAGTAGCTTAGCCGGTTTGTAAAGTAGAAAGTAAAAAGCGCATAAAGCCCGGATTTTAACTTTCTACTTTTAACTTTCTACTTTTTACTTTCTACTTTTAACTTTCTACTTTTTACTTTCTACTTTTAACTTTCTACTTTTTACTTTGCACTTTACACTTTCTACTTATCACTTAGCTCCGGTTGTGTAGCTTGTATAAAATACTGGGCAAATTCTTTTTTTACGTTATCGATAGCCATAGAGGTAGGAAATTTACCTATCTGAGAAGTGATTTCAATAATTTTTTCAGCCAAATCAGTAGCCGAATCATTGGCAGAAACCTTGGTGCCCGCAACATTCACAAGGCGTATAGTTTCTTCGGTAGCTGTTTTTACCATAGCCCATGCATTCAGCGAAATATAAATTTGCTGGGAAATGTTATGTTCATATTCGCCTCGTACAGTAGAAACCAACTCCGCTTGGAAGGCTCTTGCCGAAATATTGGCGCGTAAAGTGCGGCGAACCAGATTCTCAGGCTGGGTGCGCTCCATAAAAAGCACTATTCTTTCATAGGCTTGCATACGCGCCGGAACCACAATTTCAAGCCTCGCTTTATCGATGGCCAGTTTTTGGCGGGTTTCTTCATATTTCAAATATTTAGAGAAAATGTAGATGGCAAGCCCTGCCACAATAATGGGAATGGTAATAAGTTCTATCGCAGTAATTATGTTCGCATCCATGGTATAAAATTGGATTATAAAAGTAGAGTTTTTTAATGTAATGCAGTTTAAAAAAATGTTTTTCCGACTATCAAACGGAGTTTAGAGCGCTTTAGTGTTTTCTCACATCTTTTTTTATGAAAGTACCCAACGTTTTAAAAAGCGAGTGCGTTTAATCTTTTGAACGGGATAGTAAAATGAACAATAACTAATTAAACCGCGGAATATTAAGAATTCGATGTTAGTAAGTGCAACTTGGCGTATTAAGCCTATGTTAGAGAATCTTATTATATTTGCATTCGTAATTTTTCGACCTAACAAACAAAACAACAAATGAAAAAGAAAATTACCGCCCTCTTAGCCGGTATTTTTGCACTGGTAATCATTACTAAAGCTCAATCTCCAACGGTTGCCATTACAGCCGGAACCCCTACCATTTGTGAATGTGCTACTGAACTTTACACCAATGTATCTACGAATGCTCCCACTTCCTGGACCTGGTATTTTCCGGGTGGTTCTCCTTCTACTTACTACACAACTATATCTCCGGGTAATCCTCCGGCTATTACATACTGCACTCCTGGTTTCTATTATGTAACCTGTGTTGTTAGGAATTTATCGGGTAAAGATAGTGTAACAGCTACTAATATAATTCAAGTGCTTGCACCTCCTTCAGTTACTATTACCCCTCCATCGGGCGGTATTTGCGACACAGCAGGTGGTCAGGCTTTTGATACTGTGTATTTCAGCGCTACCAAAAATGCAGCTTATACCTATTCGTGGGCTCCAGCGGGAAGCCTTTCTTGCAGCACCTGTTCAAACCCACGCGCATATCCTAGTGTTACCACTGTATATACGTTAACTGTAACCGGAAACGGCGGATGTACAACCGTAGTAACCGATACTGTAACGTCCGGTAGTATTATAGCTAAAATAACAGGAAAAGACTCTATATGTCAAGGGTATGTGGATACACTTATAATTTCAGGTGCAGCGTCAAATTCTTCAGCTAATACGTTTTTTGTGTGGAGCAATGGTAAAACTACTTCGACCATAACTGTTAGCCCATCTGTAACTACTACCTACAGTTGCACAGTAAGGTCAGGTGCCGGAGGATGCCAAAGTGTAGCCCTGTTTACTGTTTATCCATATCCTGTGCCGCATTTTACCATATCAAGCCCCGATAGCATTTGTTATCCCGGTACAGCTACATTAATTGCTTCGCCGGGAGGAGGTACTTACCAGTATTTTTGGTTTGGCCCTTTAGGCGGACAAGATACCAGCAATATCTGGAAGGTTTCACCAAATATTACCACCACATATACATTGGTTGTCAGGAATAAAGGCTGTTATTTTGATTCGTTAATAAAAATAAAAGTGAACAACCCACCCGTGGTTTATTTAACCGGAGCTACTAACCTGTGCCAGGGAAGCACTACTATTATATGTGCTACAGGTGGAACACAATACCATTGGAGCAATGGCTTAGGAACAACATCCTGTGTGGATGCGAAACCACCGGCAAGTATTACCTATACCGTTGACGTTATAAACGGAGCTTGCAAAAAAGATACCACGTTCACTATTATAGTTGATTCTATGCCATATGTAAAGTTTGCAGGAGATACCTCAATATGTACCGGAGACAGCACAACCATTAAAGTTTCAGGCGGGCTTACTTACGCATGGACCACTGGTAATACCACTGACAGCGTTCATCAGGTTTATCCTACTTCAGGTTTATATACATACTATGTAACCGTTACCAAGGGAGCTTGTTCCAAAGATTCCGCTAAAATATCGGTAAAGGTGTATCCTCATCCTAAGCCGGCTGCATATCCGGTAGATACTACACTTTGCGAATATGATACGGTTCAGTTGACAGCCGCCGGAGGTGATTACTTTATATGGTCGCCAAGTAATTCAGGGTTGAACCACTACAAATATTACACAAATAATGATACCGACCGAAACAGTGCCGCACCGCTTGTAAAAACGAATTATACCGTAAAGGTTTGTACGTGGGGGTGTTGTAAAGACACCACTATAACTGTGAATATAATACCCGGCCCGAATGGCAAGGTGTGTTGCGATACAACAGTATCGGGCGGAACGCCTGTTCAACTGGAAACTACCCTTGGTTCAGGGCCTTATATAGTGCAGGGATGGGCTCCAACATACGGATTGAATTGTTCTACCTGTGCCGACCCCATTGCTACAGTGAGCAAAACAACTACTTATGTTGTTACCTTTCAGGATGTGTTAACCTTATGTACCGTAAAGGATTCGGTTACGATTGATATTTTCAACTGTAATGTATTCGTTCCTACAGCGTTCTCGCCTGAAAAATCGTATAATAATATATTAAGAGTAAGGAGCGAATGCTTGCAAAGCCTTGATTTTGCTGTGTTTGACCGTTGGGGGAATAAGCTATATGAAACCACCGATGTGAATGACGGATGGGATGGAACTTTCCATGGCAAGAAAATGGAAATGGGAACCTATGTATGGTATTTAAGCGGATTGGAATATGACGGAACTTCCGTTGTAAGAAGCGGAAATACAGCCCTTGTAAGGTAAAGATAAAAAATGAGGTTACTAATTGGCAAAAAAAATGGTATTATTGCAAAAAATAGAATCGGGAAAATGAAAAAAATTAAATATGGCCTTTTGCTCGCAGCAGTTGTCGTTTTCTTTGCGAGTTGCAGCAAACAAAACCCTATTACAGGCCCGGCGGGTGCACAAGGAGTAAGTGGCGTTCCTGGGGGGAATTTAATATATGCTATTAAATATGCTACATTAAGTTATACGGATTTGCAAGGCTCCGGTAAATTATTTCACTATAGTATCTGGTATCCTTACTATAACAAGAACAACACATATATGATTACCGGATACGGAACCAAGGTGTTACCCTATGATACTGTAAGGTATCCTGAATGGTATAAAATGCCATGGACAAATGTTTACGTAACAGGTGATGAACTTTACTGTTCTCTTGGAAACGATACCATAAAGGTATGGTATTTTAACCCAAGCGGAGGTACCTTCCCTGCTTCAGCTGACTCGTCAATTTCCTGTAAGTTCATCATTATTCCACAACAATAAACAACGAAAAAATCTTAATAACCATAAAATGAAGGCAATAAACTATATAATTATTCTGGCGGCTTCTGTATTTATATTTAATTCCTGCACAAAAGATGTTGCCGGCCCAACAGGCCCAACCGGACCGCAAGGTAACCAAGGTTCGGCTTCTTCCTATGCGCTCACTATAGATAGTATTCAGCCTTCCCAATGGTTAGGCAGCGGCCCCTATTATTTTACAATTGCACCGGTAAGCTATTTAACTACATCAAACAGCAATATTGTAGAGGTATATTATTCTCTTTCATTAGGCCAATTAGGGGTATATTATGAACTTCCTCTTTCACCTAATTTTACTACCGCTGACTGGCTCTATTTTAATTATTCAAATTACGAAGTAAATGTATTGTATGCCGGAACTGCAGCGCCTACCCAGCAGATATATGTGAAGGTGGTTATTATTAGTCAGCCATAATTAGAAACCAGTATAATAGTAAAAAATCCCGCTTTTTGCGGGATTTTTTATTTAATGGCCGCATTAAAAAAATAATAAATGTGTTGGGATTTAAAAAATGGTGTATTTTTGCACCTCTTAAAAAACGGTTCGGTAGTTCAGCTGGTTAGAATGCCTGCCTGTCACGCAGGAGGTCGCGGGTTCGAGTCCCGTCCGGACCGCTAAGAGAAGAAAAAGAAACCTGTAATTCAATGAGTTGCAGGTTTTCTTTTTTGTGTAAGTACAATATTCAGTCAAACATTCTCTAAAATACTTACTGGAAAATAACTTGAAGAGTTGTTAAGCATTTGGATTGGTTGTCATTTATTGCTGCTTTGGTAAATGTTCAATAGCGTCAAGCAATTTAAAACACGAATACTTTTTTCGGTATCTATTAAAAACATTTATATGGTCTGCAAGCATTTGTGGTAAAACTGAAGTGCAATATTAAAAAAATCACTAAAATCAATTAACTCAGTAACAGATATGGGTGCATAAAACCTTTTGGAAAATCATTTTAATTAAGTTCAAAATAAGCAGCGTTCAATATCAATGCAAATGTCACCCATACTATATACGGAATATTCAAATAAGCAGCCACGGGTTTTACTTTATTAAATTGCAAAATCATAATGGAAATACAAACCCATAAGGCAACTATCTCAATAAGTGCGAACCCAATTGCATGAAAATAAAAGAACAAAAAACTCCAAATAAAGTTTAAAGATAATTGCAGGGCAAAAATTAGAAGTGCGTTTTTCCTTATTGGCGTTGCTTCTTGCTTCCAAATTAAATAAAGAGAAATACCCATTAGAATATATAGAATGGTCCAAACAGGGCCAAAAAGCCAATTAGGCGGCCTGAATGAAGGGTGGTGTAATGTTTCAAACCACGTTCCGATGGCTGTTGCCGTAAACACTCCTGCAATTCCTCCTGCTGCTAAAGTAAGGGCTAAAGATAGAATGAGTTTAATTATTGGATTGAGCTTAGTCATGTAGATTTGATTTGAGTGAAAGTATCGAGTATAGGGGAATACTGGAAAAATACTATAAGTAAAAATTAGATTGTTTCAATTTTGAAGAATTGTTCCTTGCTTTGATATATTCATATCCTGAAACATTTAAAATTAAAAGTAGCATAGCATAAAAGATATCCTCTAAAGGGATTGTAAATAAACGGATGCCAAGATTATAAGTGTTATTATACTGCACTACAGGTTCGGCAAGAAAACTGCCTGTGAGCAACCCATTTGAAATGAAAAAGGGGATAAGAACTATTCCGAACGAAATCATAAATGGTTTTAAGAAAATTGCTTTCAGTTGGGCCAACAGGTAGAGAATAATAGCCAACAATATAAATGTAGCCGACGTATAGTATTTGCTATAGTTAACAGCACCTGTTGCAAAAAGACTGAGAGCTAAAAGCTTGAGGGAAAGATAAAAAGTGCTTTTGGGTGCAGATGTTTTAACAAATAACCGAAAGCACCAATATATGAAGACGCAAGAGTAGGGGATAAGTAAGAAAAACAAAACTTCTTCCAGGGGTAAATTAAAAATGTAAAAATCTGTCAGATATTTTGGATTAAACCCCCAAATACCCATTCTGGTGTAGAAGGCATCCCAAACTAAAAAAAGAAATGCTGTTATTAAATTCGGTAAGCGGAGGAATGTTACTTCCTTGTAAAATTCAATTTTGGGATGATAGGAAAAAATAAAGGGAATAATAAAGCACCCTATGTCAACAAGCAAATATGTGTAATGAACTAAGCTCATTTATGGTTCTTTTTCGCTTCCATAAAATATTTGAATGGCACAATTAACATACCAAAGCATTCCCCGTCTTCCTTACCCAAATGTTTGTGGTGTACCTTATGCGCTTTGCGTATAGCCCGAAAATACATATTATCTGTACGGCTAAAAAGTTTAAACCGCTGATGAATGAAAATTTCGTGAACCATAAAGTAAGCAAACCCATAGAGCGTAATTCCAAGAGCGATATAGAACAAATACCATACATGCTGATTTGCATTTCCTATGGCAAATAAAATAATGGAGGGTATGGCGAAGATTACAAAAAAGTAGTCATTCCTTTCAAAAAACGAATCATGGTCTTTTTTATGATGGTCGCGGTGCAAATTCCATAAAAAGCCATGCATTACAAACTTATGGGTAAGCCATGTAACTGCCTCCATTATAAGAAATGCGCTTATCGTTATTATTGCGGCAACCATTTTTTTAGTCTAACGAGTTTTGAATTGTTCCATTATTAATTTAAACCAAGGCGTGAAGGCATGTGGGTTTAATTTAATTTCTCTTTCTATGCTTTGTATATCTTCATAGCGCCATTCACTTACTTCTTTACTGTCAGGATTAGGCAAGGTGTCGCTTTGTCCAACATAAATGTAGTCGTATTCATGTTCTATTAAATTATCTTCCAAATTTAATTTATAGGTTAAATTAAATAGAAAGTTGAGATGACAATCCAACCCCATTTCCTCTTTTAATCTTCGCGATGCCGCCTGATGGTTTTTTTCATTTTGCCTTGGATGGGAACAGCATGTATTGCTCCACAACCCCGGCGAGTGGTATTTTATAGCAGCCCTTTTTTGCAGCAAAAGTTGCTGCTTCGAATTAAATATCAGCACAGATATGGCACGATGTAATTTACCCTCTTTGTGCGCTTGTATCTTATCCATTACACCAATCTCAGTGTCTTCGGAATCTACTAATACTACATACTCTTTCTCCATTTTAAAATTCATTTTATAAAATCCGTAAACCATGTTTTAAAAAGGAACTTGCAAGCAAACTAAACTTCTTATAATTGGGAACCCTTATTCTCCCTGTCATTACGCCTTCAGGCGATACCGATTTAATTTTATTAAAAAGGCTTTTATAATAAACATAGGCCAAATAAACCCCAAAACGGCATGAATCGGGAAGATTCCTGATGCCTTCCAATGCTGCTGTAAAATCGTTTTCTATATCCTTTTCAATTTTATTTTTTTCGGCATCAGAAAAGCACTTCATGTCAACATCAGGAAAATACACACGGCCCAATGTTTGATAATCGGATTTCAAATCGCGCAGAAAATTTACTTTCTGAAATGCCGAGCCAAGCTTCATAGCCGCTGGTTTCAGCCGTTGGTAATCCTCCTCCGAATTTTGGGTAAAAACACGCAAACACATCAAACCCACAACCTCTGCAGAGCCAAATATATATTTAGTATAAGAGCTTGCATTGTGAGTGTTTTTATTTAAATCCAGCTCCATACTGTAAAAGAAACTATCTATAAGTACCTGTTCTATTCCGCATGTATTTACTACCTCCTGAAAGCTGTTCAATATAGGATTTAAACTGATTTTGCGCTCTATCGCTTTGTAGGTTTCAGTTTTGAATTCCTTTAGCAGGGATGTTTTGTCATATTCATGAAAGGAGTCAACTATTTCATCGGCCAACCGAACAAATCCATAGATGCTATAAATTGGATTGTGCAATTTCCGGTTAAGGCAATAAATCCCTAACGAGAAGCTTGTGCTGTACGTTCTTGTTGTCAGCTTGCTGCAAGTATTTGAAATCTGGTCAAATAACCTTTTCATACATCAATTTATTGCAAAATTTCAATGCTTGTTCAGCTGCTATTTGTCCGGATATTATAGCCGGAGGAACACCCGGACCTGGCACCGTAAGTTGTCCGGCATAAAAAAGGTTATTTAGTTTGTTATTGCGCATAGATGGTTTCAAAAATGCAGTTTGCGACAATGTATTTGCCAAGCCGTAGGCATTACCTTTATAGGCATGATAATCTTTTTCAAAATCATTTATGCAGTAACTTTTTTTGAAAACAATATGTTCTCCAAAAGAGTCATCGCATTGTATTTCTATGCGCTTAATCAGTGAATCAAAATAACCGTTACGTATGCTTTCCGTGTCTTCCATTCCAGGCGCAATTGGCACCAGAATAAAAAGGTTCTCCATGCCATCGGGAGCTACCGACGGGTCTGTTTTCGATGGGCAACAAACATAGAATAAGGGATTTTCAGGCCATTTCGGGCTTTTGTAAATGGCAGTGGCATGGGTTTCAAAATCAGTATCGAAAAACAAATTGTGGTGAATCAGTTTTTTTATTTTTTTATTTACCCCAACAAAGAATAGCAAGCAAGAAGGGGCCAATGTTTTTTTATTCCAATACTGCTCCGTGTAATTCCGGTAGTGTTCATCCAGTAAATTGTTTTCCACATAATGATAATCGGCAGAGGCTACTATTGCATCTGTTCTGAAACTTCTGTCAACGGTTCGAACGCCATAAGCTGCCTCATCAGAAACTGAAATTTTCTTTATCTCACTGTTCATATAAAAGTGAACTCCTAGTGAAGACCCAAGTGCATGCATTCCTTCCACTACTTTATACATTCCGCCCATTGGATACCAGGTACCCATTTCCAAGGCTGCATAATTCATCAGGCTATACAAAGCAGGTATTTGTTGAGGCATAGCGCCTAAAAACAACACCGGGAATTCCATTAAGGCAATCAGACGTTCATCTTTAAAAAAGCTACGTACATAACTCCTTAATGATTTAAACACATTTGATTTTGCTACCCCTACGAGCACATCGTAGCGAGCAAATTCTTTCCATGAGTAGGCTGGTTTGTAAACCAGTTCTCGCATTCCTAAATTATACTTTAGTTCGCCTTCCTTCAAAAACCTTTTAAGTTTAGCTGCGCTTCCGGGCTCAATATTCTCGAAAACCTCATATAGTTCATTTAAAGAAGCGGGGACTTTTAAGCAATCCTTGTCTTTGAAAAATATTTGAAATCCCGGGTCGAGTTGAACTAAGTTGTAATAATCTTTTGCCGATTTGCCAAACCGGTTAAAGAACTTCTCAAAAACATCGGGCATCCAATACCAGCTTGGCCCTGATTCAAAAAGAAATCCCTGTTCCTTAAAATACCCCGCCCGTCCGCCGGGCATGTTATTTTTTTCAAATACTTGCACATCAGCCCCGCCACTTGCCGCAAAACATGCAGCAGAAAGCCCGGAGAATCCACTTCCAATTATTGATATGCAGGGCATTTGTTATTATATTGTTAGTCCTGGTTCATTCATTGTTTTCAGTAATCGGTATTTAAACCTAGATAGGCAAGAAACTCCTTTTTTGTCTGGTCTTCTAAAAACGTGCCTCCATAAAAGGAAGTAACTGTTGATGAGTTATTATCTTTTATGCCTCTTGATGCAACACATAAATGCTTGGCATCAATCAATACGGCCACATTTTCAGTCTGTAAGCATTGCTGCAATTCTTTTGCTATTTGCACGGTCAGTCTTTCCTGCACCTGCGGGCGTTTAGCATAATAATTAACAATCCGGTTCAGTTTAGATAAGCCTATAACTTTTCCGGATGAAATATAGGCCACATGAGCTTTCCCGAATATGGGAACAAAGTGATGCTCGCAATTACTGTAAAACGCAATCCCCTTCTCCACAAGCATTTGGTCATATTTATATTTGTTTTCAAACAGGGCAATTTTAGGCTTATTGGCAGGATTGAGGCCACTATATAATTCCTTAATATACATTTTGGCAACCCGGAGTGGAGTTCCTTTCAGGCTGTCATCATTCAGGTCGAGCCCCATTGTTTCCATTATCTCCCGGAAATGAAATTCAATCTTCTCTATTTTTTCATCATCGCTCATATCGAATGCTGTTGTTTTCATCGGCGTTTCTATTCCCGTCGATATGTGCTCATCCCCGATTTCGTCGATACTTAATGCGCTTAAGGATATTCTGTCTCCGTCTATCAGGTTGTTTAATGAAATTTCTTTCGTTTTCATAAGTAGTGGTTTCTTATTGGTCTTAAAAGCAAGCTCATTTTTAAATTGACAGTACAAATATAGAAACATTATGTTTAATAAAATCATTAAAAGATTAAACAAAATACATTGCAAGGTAAATTTCTTGATAATGAGTAAGTTATTTTTATGTGGCTAAATGATTCAATATGGAATACCTACTATCTTGTTGAAGAATCCATTTTTTTTCGGAAATAAATACAATGAAACATATTGATATGTTTAATATATTTGCCAAGTTATTAAACATTATTCAAAAAATAAAACGTGGGAAACTATTCCATTAAAGAATTAGAAAAGTTATCGGGAATAAAGGCCCATACAATCCGGATTTGGGAGGTTCGTTATGGATTATTGAAACCGAAACGGACAGATACCAATATACGCATTTATGATGATGAACAGTTAAAGCGGCTTCTGAATGTTGCCTTACTTCTAAAGAAAGGTTTTAAAATTTCGAAGATAAGTAAACTAAAACCGGATGAAATAAACAAGCATCTGCTGGCTGAGGATATTGAAAGCACATCATATCCGGAGGATAAGTTGAGCGGGCTTGTCGTTTCAATGATAGAACTGGATGAGGAAATGTTTGAAAAAATATTTTCATCTTCCCTGCTTAGCTTAGGTTTCAAGGATACTTTATTAAAACTTATATACCCATTGCTCGAAAAAGTCGGTTTGTTCTGGTCTATCGGAAAAATTAATCCTGCTCAAGAACATTTTGTTTCCAATTTAATCAGGCAAAAGATAATAACCGCCATCGATTCCCAATTACCGCCTGATAAGTCAAAAAGCAAATTTATGTTGTTTTTGCCTGAACGCGAATTTCATGAAATTGGTCTGCTAACAGCGCATTACCTGGTTAAATCCAGCCGGCATCCTGTAATTTATCTGGGGCAAAATGTGCCTTTGGAAGATGCAGTTAGCGTATATAAAACCTGCCACCCTGCCAATCTATTAGCTTTCGTAACTACCACACAACCAGTGGAAGAAGTTCAGGATTACCTCGACAAACTAAGCAAACTCATTTCTAAGTCCGAAATTTTTATTTCCGGTAATCCCGAAGTCCTGTCCAAAGTTAAATTTCCGCCAAAAATGAAATGGTTAAAAAACATTGATGACTTGGAAGGAATTTTGTAACAGTAAATTATTGATTAGAAATGCAATCATTTTAATAGTACTTTATTTGCACCCTGCATGTAGAATTGTAGGTAGGTTATTTAATAAAAGGTTAGGATGAGAATCGCTTTTAACGCTTGTATAGGTTATTGTAGGTGCTTTTAACTTAGTACCGTCCGGACCGCTAAAAGAAGAAGAGAAGCCTGTAGTTGAATAAATTACAGGCTTTCATTTTTGTGTTAGTACAAGATACACGCAAACATTCGCTGAAACCCTTATTGGGAATAGGTTCCCTGTGGTCAACTTAAATAATCACAGATTATTTTGGAGAGAGAGTATATATAATCGTACATTTACACTGTTTTAATGATTATGGGTGCAGCTAATGACCATATGCATATTAATAATAAAATATAAAACAAACAATAAAAATAACCATGAAACAAATTCTAAGAAAAAATATAGCAAGGAAAAAACGTGCTGTTAAAAGGGGTGAGAAAAAGAAAGCTATGAAACTTATAGCAAAAAAGACTTCGACTTCTCGATAAACAATATTCGGTCAAACGTTTATATGTTTGGACAGATGTTTATAACGGTTATTTAAAGGGAGGGAATAATACCTGCTTTTTATGTGTGTGGCTATTTATAGCAATTTTTATGCGTATCCTGTTCGGACCGCAAATGTGACAAAAAAATCCTTTTGAATTTTCAGAGGGATTTTTTGTTTAGTGTAGTTTTACCAAATGCAAGTATTTCAAAAAACAGGCGCTATTGGCAAAGTTCATTTATTAATTAGGCTTTTCAGCTTGTTATTAATCCCGTTTGCTGTTCTGTGTTTCTATGCTCATCCCATTGCCGATGACTATACATATATTCCTTCCTCACCATTTTGGCAAACCCAAAAAGAGCTTTACTTGCATTGGAATGGGCGTTTCTCGGCCAACTTTATGGTGATGGTAAATCCGATTCTGAATTTTTCATTTACAGGATATCGTTTAGCGGCCCTTTTATTACTCCTGCTTATTCCTGTTTCTTTGTTTTTTATTATAGCATCTTCTTTAGGCAAAGTCCTTTACGGGAGTGGTAGATTAGCTTTCAGTATTATGCTTTCTGTTTTTATTCTCAGCCTTTTGCCATCCTTGCCGGAAGGTATTTATTGGCATCCGGGGGCTATGACATATATTTTAGGATGCTGTATAGCAATGTTTTATACAGGTATGGTAATCCGCTACCTGCAAGGTAATTTTATTATAAATAGGTTATTTCATTTTGTTATATCAGTAATTCTGCTTTTCATAAGTATTGGCTTTAATGAGGTTCAAATGTCGCTGTTTATGTTTGTGCATTTTAGTGTTTGGATAAGTTTAAAAAAGCAAGAGCGTTTCAAATCTGTTTGGTTCCCTTTGCTGCTGCTATGTATGTTGTTTTCGGGTATTATGTTTTTTGCACCGGGCAATCACGGCAGGGAAAGCTTTTTTCCGGACAACCATAATCTATTACATTCATTACTTATGACGGCTTTACAAATGCCACGGTTCTTCTTCTCCTGGATTTCCTATGCGCCTTTGTGGATTGGGACTATTTTATTTGCTCCCGTTAGTTTGATATTGACAAAAGAATCTGACTTTTTCCGCAAACTCGGACAAATGAATCCTTTAATTTTCTTCTGCTTTTTGTGGGGTGTTTTATTTTTCTGCATTTTCCCCGCCTACTGGAGTACCGCTATACTCGGGCAACACCGCACGTTGAATACAGCTTGTTTCTTTTTTGTTCTTGTTTGGTTGGCGTTTATTCATTCTGTTTATTCCCGAAATAATTTGGCTGAAAAAGCAAGTGTTGCTTTAAATCCTCGTTTAAAAACAGGACTAACAATAGTATTGGCCATCTCGCTTTTGTTTTCGGGGAATTCCGGAACTATTCTTATGGATTTTGCATCGGGGAAAATAACCGGCTTCGATAGAGAGATGAATAGCCGTTATGCATTGATTGATGCAGCCAAAAAGCAAGGCCAAACTCAAATCAGTATGCATTCATTGCAAAACAAACCTGCCAGTTTATTTGTATTGGATATTCAACCCGGTTGCAACCATTGGATTAATGAGCAGTTTGCACAGTTTTATGGATTGAATAAAATCTGTTGCGATAGTATTGCCGGCAAGTAAAATTATTTCATCCGCACGCGCTTGACCAAATAAGGCATCAACACCTGCCGGAAACCATTTTTGATATCGGCTTCAACAAACTCGATGCGATATTGGCGGCATTTTAATAAAAGCTCTTTGCGGTATTCATTCATGGATGAAATATACGAATCGCGCACTTCCGAGGGGTGAACCTTCACTTCTTCTCCGCTTTCCATATCAATAAAGCGATAGGGGCGGTTGTCAAATTGAAATTCTTCTTCCTTATCTTTATCGGTAACATGGAATAAAATCACCTCGTGCATATTGTGGCGCAAATGCTGCAAGGCAGAGAAGATTTCATTTTCATTTCCTATCCTTGAATCAAACATATCGCTGAATAATATAACCAACGAACGTTTGTGTATGTTTTCCGCTACATGGTGCAATGCTTCTACCGTAGATGTTTTCTTGCTATTTTCCTGTTTGTATTTTACCAGCAGTTTTTCCAGTTCAGCATATAGCAGTTTTTGATGAACAGATGTGGATTTGGCAGGCGTATGAACCTCTACTGTGTCTGAGAATACTGTCAATCCAACTGCATCGCGTTGTCTTTTCAGCAGTTCAATAAGTGCGGCGGCGCATTGAATAGAGAAAGTAATTTTATTTAATCCGGTCTCAGGAAAATACATGGAAGAAGAATCATCGATAACAATCTGGCAACGCAAATTGGTTTCTTCTTCATATCTTTTTACAAAAAGCTTTTCAGTTTTGCCATAGAGCTTCCAATCTATATGCCGGGTTGATTCTCCGGGATTATAGATGCGGTGTTCTGCAAATTCCACCGAAAAACCATGAAACGGGCTTTTGTGAAGGCCTGTAATAAAGCCTTCCACCACCTGTTTAGCCAGTAACTCGAGATGAGAAAGCTCTTTTAATTCTTCGGGTTTTAGCTGAACAGGCATTCATTTTAATTAATAATCAGTAATTAGCAATTACTAATTGCTAATTACTAATTAAGGTTATAACTGTCCTTTTAATTTGCCTTCGAGCACAGATTTTGGCACAGCGCCAACTTGCTTGTCGACAATCTTTCCGTCTTTAAAGAAAAGGATGGTTGGAATATTGCGGATGCCAAACTCCATAGACACGGCAGGATTATTATCCACATCCACTTTGCCTACAACGGCTTTTCCATCATATTCTTTCGAAAGTTCTTCTACAAACGGACCTACCATGCGGCAGGGTCCGCACCATTCCGCCCAAAAATCGAGCATTACCGGTTTATCTGAATTGAGCACTAAGTCTTTAAAGTTAGCGTCGGTTATTTCAATTGCCATATAGTTAAATTTAATAGTTTGCAAAGTTACGAAATTTTCAGGTGAGATATGTTGCCCGAAAAATGGATATGAACAGGGCTATTAACAAAGACGTTTTGTTAATCACATTACTCAAAACATATACCCATATCTCCTTTTCTTGAATGAATTATTGTCGGTTGCACGTCCGCCATCTGAAGCATTTTTACCTGTTCCGCCCAGTTTATCGAAACTGTAAATGAGTGATATTTCCTGCGAGCCAGAAGTGTAATGAGTAAGTTGGGTAATAACATAATCATACGAATAACAAACCTGCAGGCTGTTGTGCGATATAATGCCCACTTCCATGGCTAATGCGTCATTCAGGCGAATGGAAAGCCCTGCAATAAACCTGTGCTCAATGTAACATCTTAGGTCATAAGCCAAATCGATAGGGGCGCCGCCGGTATAATTTACAAGAAGGCTGTTTTGCCAGGTAATATTTTCATCGGCTCCATATATATAACCCAGATAGGCATACAAATGGGTAAATAGCTGCAAAGCTCCTGCATGAGAAGTATCGTATGGAAAGCCATACTCTTTATAGAAATTTTCGGTAGAGGTAAGCATATTCAAAGCACTTAACCCGAATCTCCATTTGTCGTTATATAAATAGGCTCCTGCACTGGCATCGGGCGCCCATACGTTGGGGCTGGCAAGCCTGTCTATAGCAGGGTCCAGGGTTTGGTTGGTGGTAATTTTACTTTCATCAACCGAATAATTTACCATAGAGCCTGCCAGTCCGAAGGAAAAAGTAATGTCTTTAAAATGGATTTGAAATGCATAATCAAGGCTGTAATTTGTCCGTTTGGTAAAGCCTGTTGCATCCTGATATATGTATGCTCCAATTCCCATTTTGTTTTTGATGGAATAATTCAAACTGAGAGCTTCTGTTGTAGGAGCATCGGCAAAGCCTACCCACTGGTCGCGGTAATTTATGCGGATGTCGTATGTTCTTTTTGTGCCGGCTATTGCGGGATTAAAAAGTAGTTCGTTGGATACAAACTGGGTGAAAAACGGTAATTGCTGCGCATCGGAACAGGTTCCGGAAAACAATAGTAAAACAAGAAGGATATTTCTTTTGTTTCTCATTCTACCCTGAGTATAGTTACAGCTCCGTGATATGTTCGCCCTGTGCCGGTATTCAAAACATAGTAATAAGTGGCGGCTGGCAATATTGCGTCCATACCTTTGCCATCCCATTGGTTTTGATATTGATGCGAAAAATAGACCAATTTCCCATACCTGTTATATACATAGAGGTCGTTGTTAGGATACATGAAAATATTGCCAATGTACCAAGTATCATTAATTCCATCTCCGTTTGGGGTAAAAGTGTTATAGAACACTAGGTCTGAATCGGATTTAACGAGAACAACAACCGAATCGAAGCCCGCACAGCCATTGCCATCGTATCCGGCTACATAATAGGTATAGGTTTGTGTAGGTTCTACCTCCGGTGTGGGTGTGTTAGAATTGAACATGGCTCCTGTCGGAAACCATTGATAGGTATCGGCTCCGCTGGCTTGCAGGTTAGTATTCTGGCCTTGGGTAAGGTATACCGGCGAAACGGTTGTTACAGTTGCTCCGTATGGAGTAATAGTAACTTCAGAGGTATCTGAACAGCCAAATACTTGGTCGGTAATAATCATGGTATAGGTGGTTTCAAATAGCGGAGTAGCTGTAGGATTTGGGCAGTTGGTACAACTCATGGAATCAACCGGAAGCCATTGGTATTGAAATGATTTTAAATTCAAGTTTCCACCCAATTTAACCGATTTTCCTCCGCAAAGGCTTTGCCTTCCTCCGGCGCTGGCGTAAAAAATAGAGTCTATATAGATGGTAACCGAATCGGTAGCGCTGTCTCCCACATTATCTATTACAAGCAAACGAAATTTAACAGAAGAATTAAAAATAGCTGCCTTAGGGTTGGCAAGGCGGTTATCATTCATATTGGCAGAGGGTGTCCAGTAATAGGTGTAAGGGGATACCCCGCCCTGAGCTGTAGGTGCATTTCCTAATACGATGCTGTCGCCGGGATGGCAAACTTTATTACTGTTTCCCGCAGATGCAACGAGTTGTGGGGCCTTATTATAAGAATAGGAGGTAATGGATGCTTTTCCGCAAAATGGCAGCAGGGTAGAAAGAAGTATAATCAGTTGCTTGTAAGGGAAAACCATGCTTGCCATCAGGGATTGATGGTAGCAAAAGTAACACTCCCTAAAGTGGAGTTACCTGATGTAAAACAGTATTTATTAACAGTAAGCGGAGTACTATCTCTTGTGTAACTTTTCATCAGAAACGGTCAGTTTCTTGCGTCCTCTCCTTCTCCTGGCTGAAAGTACTCTTCTGCCATT
This sequence comes from uncultured Bacteroidota bacterium, assembly GCA_903916255.1. Lineage (GTDB taxonomy): Bacteria > Bacteroidota > Bacteroidia > JABEUT01 > JABEUT01 > JABEUT01. The sequence goes on along the minus strand of CAIWVW010000001.1, from coordinate 10,775 downwards.
TGCAGTTGACATTCTTTCACGGAAACCGTGTTTATTGCGTCTTTTACGGGTCGAGGGCTGGTACGTTCTCTTCATGATTCTTTAAATGGAGGCGCAAAGATATTATCTTTTTCAATACAAACAATTAAAAGTTGAAAGTAGGTGCCAAATTCCTTCTATTTAATTTGAGTACAAAATATTGATTTTTCACTTTCAACTTTTCACTTTTCACTTTCAACTTACATTGCATTGCTTCTTTAATCATACCTTTGCGACTCTTTTTTATAAAATAACATGGCAAGAGGGCAAGATGCCCCTGAGGACCTTTCGGGCAAAGCAACAGATACAGATAAGAAAAGCAAACGCATAACGAAGGAATCGTTTAAAAGGGCGGCACGGGTTTGGAAGTTTTTCAGGCCTTACAGGGCAAGGTATTTTATCGGTTTTATTTTTCTTGTGCTTACCAGCCTAACCACACTGGCTTTTCCATGGATGCTTGGTAAACTTGTGGATGCAGGAGGGCATAAATATTTCGACGCTATAAATGAAGATGCGTATATACTTTTCGGCTTATTCTTTTTGCAATCTATATTTTCTTATTTCAGGGTTACTATTTTCGTTTATGTAACTGAAAATACGCTTGCTTCAATACGGCAAGCCACCTATTCCCGTTTGGTAAGGCTTCACATGGATTTCTTTTCTCAACGCAGAATTGGTGAACTTACCAGCCGCATAACATCTGATGTTACCATGCTTCAGGATTTATTTACAACAACTATTGCAGAATTTTTCAGGCAGATATTTATGATAGTGGGCGGAGTAACCCTGCTTGCGCTTATATCGTTTAAGTTGATGCTTATTATGCTTTCCATTGTTCCCGTGGTTGCTATAAGTGCAGTATTTTTTGGCCGTTATATACGAAAGCTCTCGAAGCAAACGCAGGATAAGGTGGCCGAATCAAATACCATAGTGGAAGAAACCATGCAGGCTATTGCTACCGTTAAAGCATTTGCCAACGAGTTTTTTGAGACCTTACGGCATAAAAAAAGCACCGAAGCTGTTGTAAAACAAGCTGTAATTGGTGGAAAAGCCAGGGCGGCATTCATTGCGTTTATAATCTTTTGCATGTTTGGTTCTATTGTTGCAGTTATTTGGCGTGCCTCTATACTTATGGCAAAAGGACAATTATCTTCCGGTAATATGTTCGGCTTTGTGCTTTATACAGCATTTTTAGGTGCTTCATTTGCCGGAATTGCCGAGCTTTATGCTACCTTGCAAAAGGCCATAGGTGCAACCGAGCGTCTTATGGATATTCTGGAAGAACCCTTTGAAGAGATTGCCATCAAAGAGATAGACGCTGTTCCAGCCAATCTCAAAATTGAAGGAAATGTTGTTTTCTCTGAAGTGCATTTTAACTATCCGTCCCGTAAAGATTTTAATGTATTAAATGGTATATCTTTTAGTATTAAACAGGGCGAAACTATTGCTATTGTTGGCCCAAGCGGAGCCGGAAAAACTACTATGACGCAATTAATGCTCCGTTTTTACGACCCAACAAGCGGCAGTATTACCATAGATGATAAAAATATTAAGGATTACCCCCTTTCCATTCTTCGTTCCCAAATGGCGCTGGTTCCGCAGGATGTGTTGCTTTTTGGAGGAACCATAAAAGAAAACATATTATACGGTAAACATAAGGCTACAGAAAAGGAAGTTGAAGAAGCAGCGCGCAAAGCCAATGCCCACGATTTTATCATGAGCTTTCCTCAAAAATATGAGACTTTGGTAGGGGAGAGGGGCATTTCTCTTTCCGGCGGACAAAGACAACGTATTGCCATTGCCCGCGCAGTGTTGAGGAACCCTGCCATTCTTATTTTAGATGAAGCTACCAGTTCGCTTGATTCTGAATCGGAACGGTTGGTTCAGGAAGCATTGGATAAATTAATGGAAGGCAGAACCTCCTTTGTTATAGCCCACCGTTTATCGACCATCCGCAAGGCGGATAAAATTTTGGTGCTTGAAAAGGGCGTCATAAAAGAGAGCGGTACGCATGAACAACTTATGCAAATACCGGATGGACTGTACCGCAGCCTTAGCAAGTTGCAATTCGAATTAAACTAATTCTATTCTTTCCTAAATAAAAAAGCCACGCTATTAACGTGGCTTCTTTATTTATGCAGAGAAAAGTTTATTGTTTGTCTCTTTGGTTAGGAGCAGATTGGTTCTGTTGCTTAGCCGGTTTTTGTTGCTTTTGTTGTTTAGGTTGTTGTCTTGGCGGGGCAGACTGTCTTTGTTGCTTCTGCTGTTGTTGTGCAGGTTGCTGATATGATTGTTGTCTCTGTTGTTGCGGGGCCGGCCGTTGTTCCTGAACAGGTTGTTGTTGAACCGGAGGCCTTTGTTGTTGCGGAGCCGATTGTTGTTGTTGCGGAGCCGGTCGTTGTTCCTGAACGGGTTGTTGTTGAACCGGAGGCCTTTGTTGTTGAGGGGCCGGTTGCTGTTGTTGTGGAGCAGGCCGTTGTTCCTGAACTGGTGGCTGCTGCCTTTGTTGTTGCTGAGGGTTCTGGGTGGCAGGGCGCTGAATATTTTCAGGTTTGAATGGGGCAACACGAGGTTGGTTAGGCTGTGTAAGTACCGGGCGCTGTGCTATCGGAGTTATATCGCTTTTTTGATAAACCTTTGGTGGTGCAGGCCTTTCGCTTGCATTGCTGCTTGGTTGCTGGACGGTAGGTCGGAACATGCGTACTTCAGAACCTGAAACACCTCCTCTTTCTGGGCTTGTGGCCGACACCATATGCACGGGCTGAACAGGGGCTCCGGTATACCGTTGCACTTCGCTGCTTTGCGGGCCTGCATAGTAAGTACTGTTACTGCTTCTGTCATAATAGGTATTGGTAACTACTGAAGAACGACTATAGTAGGTAGTGTTCAGATTCCGCGGTTCGTAATAGTTATACACATTCGGGCTATTAATATAGGTAGCGTTTACAAACACATACCTTTCCGGAGGGCAGCTATAAGTAGCATATCCTCCACTTACATAAGCAGGGCCTAACGGAGCCCATCCGTAATATCCATTGCAAGTTCTCCAGTTTACCCAGGCAGGAGACCATTCATAGCCCGGTATCCAATACCAGCCCATTAGTCCGTCGAATTCCCATCTTCCGTAATGGAATGGTGCCCAACCCCAGCTGTAATCGGAAACCCAGGTCCAGCCATAATCGGTAAGTACCCAGTGGCCGCAACTGCCATAAGGCTGAAACTGCGCTCCGGCTGCAGGAACCCATACATTGCCATATTCCGGTGTGTTTACCCACTGTCCGTAAGGGCTTAATTCATTGTAAAAAGATTGATACGTAACAACAGGAGCTTCATCCTGCACAGGGGCAGGAGCCGGGGCTGACTGGCCACGGTCATAGTACGTATCCTGAGGCGGGGGCGTATAAGCCGGTGGAGGCGGAGGGGGAGCCTGTGTATAAACAGGTGGTGGCGGGGAACTTTGAACATACGTTGGACCGCTGCACGATACGGCAATGAGGGAAGTGCCTATTGCCAATACTACTAATTTCAGGGAGTTTGTTTGCATAATGGTTATATTGAGGGCAAAAGTAAATTAGTTTAATGAATGGAGGATGAAGAAGTTTTGTTTTATTTTAAAATCAGAAGGGGTACCCTAATTTAAAACCCAAAATTGGCTGAGGGTAGCTTTCTTTAAATGTTAACCCCTCAACTTGCGAGGTGTTTAAATAATAATTCGGGGTAGTGTATACATAAGCATTAGCAGTCATATTTCGGATACCTATACCGACATAGAATTCTGTTATTAAATCACTCAATAAGTGAGAATAAGCATATCCAAACTTAAATTGTCCGTCGAGAAATTTATAGCCCGGCACAAAAGATGACGGAGTATTTATGCTTTGGCTGGTATATGTGGAATTCGGGAACGAATAGGTACGGTAGCTAAAGGTTGCCTCCAGAAAGATGCCTTCCATATTATCGAACTTTTCGGGATACCATCTCAATCCGGCCTCGCCGCTAAAGCCTGCTCGGGCTGCACCATACGAAGAACTTGCTCCTGAAAATTGCTGAATTGAGTCAGCCCCGGTGGCTCCTAAATTTTTTGTCAATTCAAACTCGAAATCGCGATAGGTAATTCCTAGCCCCAATTCGGCAGTCACATTGCCGGCAAGATATACTTCGTAATTAAGTTGAAATACCCCGCGTGCCAGCAGCGACCAGTTCCATTTTATACAGTTTCTGTCCTGAATCCGCATAGAATCTTTGTGTCCGGGTGTTTCTACAGGTTCAGTTTGTTCATTAGGTTTAAAAACGTGTATTGATTGTGCGTATGAACCTAAATAAAAGGAAATTAACAAGATAAAGAGGGTTTTTTTTATCATTTTTTTGGTAGGTAAAGTTATTTTCTTATTTTTGCGCCCAAATGTATAAAAAATCAGCAGAATGAATATTATGAATAAAAAACTATTCGCATTTGTGGGTTTAATTTCAATGGCTGCTTCAGCCATGATGGCCCAAACAGAAACCAACGTTTTTTGGGGGAAAGATAATCCATTGCCTAAGTCAGGTTCAATTTACCTGTTGGGTAAAAGAGGTAATTCAATAGTTGGATATAAGAAGGATGGCAAGAATGTAAGCATTATTACATATTCATACGACGATTTGCAAGTCAGCGGTGAAGTTCCTGTTATTGGAAAAACATCGAAAGATGGCGGAAAAGTAATATCGAAAGATTATACATTCGACCAGATATTGATTTTAAAAGATAAAAATTATGTATGTGTAACAGCGTATGATAAATCCTCTAAAGGAAATACCTTATATATGCAGGAGTTTGATAATTCAGGGCATTTACAAGGCGGGTTGAAGAAGATTATTACCATGGATGCAAAGAGCAAGCATAACACCGGTGCTTTCGACTTTATTGTTTGTAAGGATTCTTCTAAATTTATGTTGGTAGATATCCCTCCGGTAGAAAAAAACTCCTCCGGAAAGTTTAATATCGAAATCGTTGACCAGAACCTGAACATACTTAATACGGCCCAAATCAGCTTGCCGAATATTCCGGGAACCACTACCATTACGGAAGACGCTATGCGCTTGTCGAACGACGGAATGGCTTATATGATGGCCGAGATTACCGAGCAACGTAATACGAAAGTAAAAGGCGAAGCTGGTTTTTATTTTCAGTTGTTTGCCATTAACCCTAAAGGTAATGGGGATATTACTACTTATGATTTAAAATTACCTGAAAAAGCTATTACAGATATTTCCTATAGCCTGGAAGAAGGGAAATATATTGTTTGTTCGGGTTTTTATGGAAACGTAAAGGGTAGTAAATACTCCACCGGACAAATCGACGGTATATTCTATTTTCGCATAAATAAAGAAACAAAGGAAATTGAATCTACCGGGGTGAAGCCTTTGGACAGGGATTTTATAGCAGACTTAACCAGCGAGAAAAGTGCCAATAAAGGAAAAGGAATTTCCAATAACTTCACTATAACAAACTTCACCAAGCGTGGTGATGGTGGAGCTATTCTTATTGCAGAATACCGTGATTTTTATGTTATTGCTTATTCAGATAAAAATGGTACACACTATGTTTATCACTATATTCGGAATAATATTATTGTAATTAATATTAATCCTGATGGAAGTATTAAATGGTATGCCAATATTCCCAAAAAGCAACATACACAAAATGATGGAGGATTATATAGCTCATATATGTACGCAATAAAGGGCGATAAAATGGAGTTTGTATATAATGATGATGCTCGGAACTATGACCCTAACCACCCAAGGGAAACAACCAAAGACCTTAAAACAATGACAAGCCCTTCTAAATCGATGGCTGTTTTAGTGGAACTTTCAAGTTCTGGCCAGTTTACAAAAAGCCCATTGTTTAATAACAAAGAAAATAAATCTACCTTAACCCCCAGCAAAGCGTTATCAATTGGAAATAGCGAACTTATTGTTCCGTCTGTTCACATTGCGGCTTCTTGCTGTTTCTTTGGAGGTTCATCCAAATATAAACTGGCACGATTCGAGTTTAAATAAGCCGATAGAATAATTACCGTAAGTAAAATTACGGTTGTTGTAAAAGTCAATTCAGTATAGAGTCTATCTCCTTTCTGAATTGACTTTTTACTTTTTCCGATTCTTTCTCATTATGCTTTTCTGCCAGAATGGGGCTAAGGCGTTTACCCCCTTTATAGAACTTTAAAAACGGAAATATGCCTAAATCTATACTGGTTACATAATAACCGGCATAAATATTATATCCTGCAAAGGCCAAAAAACCGGCATTTAAAACGAAGGATGTAATTCCTTTCAACGGATACCCGGCATAGGTTTCTCCCAGACCGGGCAAGATAGCCGACAGGTGTTTGCTTTTATCCGGGTCCTTGTATTTATATCCCACCGGAAGTTTTTGTATTTCTTTTATTCTTGCGCTGTCTCCCGCCAAAACGTATTTCACCATTTGGGTTTTGCAGCCCACCCAGTTTTCCGATTCATTTAGGGAGTAGAGCGTCATAAACTTAATTTCTTTGGCATGAGCCCCCAGTTCGCTGCTATCGAATGTAATGGCAGGGCAATATTTATAGTTGTCCGATAAAAAATTAGCTGTCAGTTTTTCATATTTTAATGCGGCATCTTCCTTTTGGGTTAACGTGTAGGCATCAATACGGTCAGCTTCAGTAAGAGCTTGTTCATATAAGCCTGCATGGCGGTAAAGCCGTACTTTATTCAAAACAGCAACAAAGCGGCAGGAATCGTTTTTTGCATGCCAGAAATTTAATTCGGCACTCATTAACGACTTGTCCAGTGTATCGCTCACTTGCGCGTTAGCGCACAGGCTTGCCAACAACAGCGTTATGAAAATCCAATATTTCATAGTCCATTTGTTTTAAATAATCATGTTTTTGCTTGTGGGCAAGTATTAATGTGCCCAGAATATTTCCACCGTAAAAAAGCCCGAATAAACTGGCTGAAACAATAAACCTTCCGCTGCCGGGCCCTGCCTTAATATAGGATTCCACACACTGCCCCGCTAAAAAAATACTCGGTATAAATGCTGTAACAGCCTCGTGCCTGTATCCGAGATACCATTTCCCCAAGCCCGGAATTACCGTTGAATATGCCGTTGCCAAAAAAGCCGAGTGATGCGGTATTTTTTCATAGTTGTTCCGTATTTGCAGCATCTTTTCAGATAGCCCAATGCTTGAACTATCTCCCATTATTTTTTCATGCCTCAATATAGTTATAGATAGCCGAGCGTCATTGTAATACGTGCCGCTTTTTAGTATGTTTTTGCCTCCGTTTAACGCTGTATCAGCCTCCCTCAATTTGGCTTGTAACAGAAGCATGGAAAGGTAAATGCGTTCGGAGTGTTCGGTGAAATTATGCCTTGGCGATATTCTTTCTAAATTAGTAATTACCGAATCATGCACATTTAATTTATAATACAGAATGGCATTATTCAAATTGGTACTGTCGGCAAGGGTTGAATTGCCCTTATGTGCATGCAGCCACAGATTATTGAATGCCAACTGTTCGCGGAGCAGATTATTACTGACAAGATGATTGTAGAAGCCTAACGTATCGAAACGGGCGCTTTGAGCCATGGAAATGAAAGGAAGAAGCAGGAGCAGCCAGCTAATTCTTAAGCCTGTACATTTCCGGGTCATCAAATACTTTTGATTTTATGGGGTCATATAAATAGAACTCCGATTCTTCCTGAGCCTGCCCATTGCAACGGGTAAGCCTGTCGGCGGTAAGGAAAAGGCCTTTTATGAACCCGAGTTTTTTTATGGCAAGTATGGAAAATGCCGAACACGATGGCTCGAAAGAACAGGATGCGGATATCTGTTCCGATACCACTTTTTGATATACAAACAGCGGTAGATACAGCAACAACTTGACAGGATTATACGTCTTTTGGAATTTTACAATACGCTTTGATTGGGCCATTTCCATTGTTTCATACTTTTGAGTGTGTTGTTTTAAAACAGCCATATCACTTGTTTGAGCCATACCTGCAAAGGATGAAATCATAAATATAACGGCAAGGAAAAATACCTTCATGGTTTTGCTATGGTTTTCAGTTTCAAATGTAAGAAAAATAGTAGAGAACGATAGAGGAATGGCGTATTCTATTGTTTCATCAACTTATAGGAAATTTTGATTTCCCGCATAACCAGAAATACCGAAACGCTTATAATAGAGGCGAAAAAACACCATACCGACACCGTTACATGCTGAAAAAACACAAATGTTATAATGCAGGAAATAAGAATAGCTAACGCGACTATCCACATTTTTTTAATGCTTGTAAAGAAGGGTGAAATAATAGTAGCGGAGGCATAGAATACAGGTTCTATATAATTGAAGGTATCAGGGTGCGCAATGTGATAATAAATATGCTGACCCATAATTTCTGAAATAACCGGATATTTGATTAAACAAAAGGATTGATAAATCGCTTCAATTACTCCTATAACAACAAATACCCGTTGCATTTTCCTCCTGACTCCTTTGCTCTCCACGGAAACCATAGCAATAGGTATCCACAGTGGCCAGACGACTTGTGCAAAGATGAGAAAGGCATACGTCCCGAATAAATTTAAGGAGGCATTAAAAGGTGGTGCAAATGACACCCAAACTAACCCTTCTGTAAACTGCTGAAGAGAGAAAAATACAGGTATACAGGCAAACACAACATGTGTTTTGTGTTGCACTTGTTTTATCGAGGCAATACCAATACCTGCAAGCACAACACTTGCACCAAAACTTGCTGTGGCAGAAAAACACATAGGCAGTAAAATAGATTTTGCAAGTTACAATTTAAACGGGAAATTCCAATGACTTGAGTTGGTTCATGCCTTGAAATTTCCTAATTTTGCAAGTATGAATTACGAGGTAAAACATAACCCCGAAGCCAGCCGCTTTGAAATTGAATTAGGCGATAAAATTGCCCATGCCGATTATCATATATCCGGAAATGTAATGACCATTTTCCATGTCTATACCCCGCCCGAATACCGTGGAAAAGGCATTGCTGCACAAATTGCCAAATTTGCGCTCAATTATATCCGTGCCAATAAATTTAAAGTAATTCCCCAATGCCCCTATATGCATGGGTATATTGTTGGGCATAAGGAGGAACAGGATTTGGTTAATTAGGAATTAAGAATCGAAATACGGAAGCCCGTGGGGCTTAAATATTAGTAGCCCCCGATGAAATCGGGGGTAAAGAAACAAACATGGGTTTACAACCCTGTTTGGGTTGAATATCCCTGCCTGTAATGTAGGGACATCATATATGATGTCCCTACAAATTCTCAAATAATGTTTTGTAGGGACACGACATGTCGTGTCCCTACGGTTGAGGTTAGTATTGGGGTTTTATTACAACGATGTGAATGGGGGATTTTAGGATTGAAATGTGGAAAGGATAGATAGATTATTTTTCCTCGTAATTTGTTTGGTTCACTATAAAATATGCTCTTTCATATAACTCTGTATATGTTATTATTTTTATATTTCTTGAGTTTCTTCTGTACAATTCAAATGTTTTAGCTTTTATTGTAGCATCCTTTGTTTCTCCATCAAATTGTTTGGAGCTACCAATAACTAAAATTGTTTTAGGATCAAAAGTATTTTGTTTTATCGGATTCCCTTTTGAATCAAAATTTACACCTCTGCTTTTAATTTCCCATTCTGCCTTTTGAATTAATATTTGAGAAACTGATCTAGTTAGGTCATTCGATAAATCCCAAGTTTCTGCCCTATTCTGAGAAGAGTTAAAAAGAGGGGTATCCGGTCTTTTTAATTCAACTAAAACTGTAAATTTATTAGTTCCTAATAGGAAATCGGCAGTAACAGTATTTTTACCATCCAAGTCAACCCCAGAAACGCGAGGTTCTTTTTGTAAAATCTGAAAAAATTTGTAATCAAGACCATATCCAAAAATCCAAGTATTATTGTTAAAAAAGGTTTGCCATTCTTTCTCATCCCATACATTTATTTCAAATAGATTTTTTTTAAACTCTTCTAATCCTTTTTTACGGCCTGATAACATATTTAAATCCTCCCTAGTCAACTGTTCATTACTTAATGTATCAAGCAACAACTGTTTTTTATTATCTTTTAAGGTCTTTATTAATTCAATCAATTGATCATCACCTTCCGTAACTAACACTTTTTTCGCATCAATATCTGCGACTCTTAATTTAAACCTTTCTTTATTGGAGAAATCGATAAATTTTATCTTTGATAAAAAGTCTACTAATTGCTGAAATTCAAAACTGTGTAAAGAAACGCTCTCTGGTTTTGGGTTTGAACCATTAAAACTTTGTATAATAATACTAAATATCTTTTGGTTATCCTGAGTTAATAACGCTTTTAATTGAATTCGATTTGCTTGTGAGCTTCTAATTAGATATTCACCTTTAATTTGTGTTTTTTCTAGCTTCAGTTCTTCATTAAAATTAAATTTTTTTTGAACAAATCTTTTTTCACGGCTGGTTTTAACACGCCCTGTAAAAACTTGACTTATATATGCATACTCATCACTTCTTATGTCAAAATAAAACTGATCATCTTTATATTCATCATCATCTTTCATTAGGCGCAAAATTATAATTGAGTAAAATTAAGCAAATAAATAGATATGGAATATATTGTTATTTTGCTCCATCGGAGCAACCTGTTTGTAGCCAAGCCCAAACAACCCCACAATAAACTCCGTTAGGAGTGACCTGTTTTAACAG